>CAYGOX010000014.1:12105-22497 GCA_964351485.1 uncultured Halioglobus sp. | reverse complement strand
TGTGCGCGTTTTCGAACACGGCCGAGGAATACATCATGGTCGGGTCGAGAAACAGCGCGAAGAATTCGTTGCCCAGGTCGTAGTGCGCGGCGATATTGTCGCGCGAGCCGTCCGCCGTGTTGCGGTTGAACCGGTGCGCGATCTTCAGCGCAATGCGCGCCAGCAAAGACTGGCTGGCATCCCAGGATTGCAGCACCGCGAGATTGGCGCTGAACAGGCGCGTAACCTGCACAGGGTCCGGCGAGGTCCAGTGCCCCTGCAGGTAGGTCTCGCCGGCGGCGATGGAACCGCCGCTGAGAATGCGGGCGTAGGCTTCCGGGTTGTGCACATGCACCTCGGCGTTGGGCGCAGTGCTGCCACCCGGCTCACCGAAGTGGTGCCGCTGCGCGCCTTCGTGCAAGGTCAGTGAGCCTACCTTGAGGTGGCCCAGGACGCGGAACATCGCCTCCCGTGCGATGCGCTCGCCCAGACCCCGGGGGCGCGCGGACGGCAGGGGGATACGACCGATACTCACTTCACTCATTGCTGGCTCCTATGGCGTGTTGTTTGGCAGGGTGTGCGTAGACGGGCAGACCCTTGAGGTACAGGCGCAGGGCTTCGAAGTAGATGCCCAGGCCGACCTTCGCGGTGAGAAACGGGTACTTCAGCAGGAGGCGGTTCATGCCCCCGGCGGTCATCGGTTGCGCGCGCAGTGACAGCGTGGCGTCAAACACCTTCGACTCGTCCTGCCGGTTCTCCATGTGCAGCACCAGGCGGCGGTCGGGCGTATTGCTGCGCCAGTGATACCGCATCGCCATGGGGTTGAACGGCGACACGTGGAACGTCTTGTCAAACGCGGTCTTGAGCCACTGCCCTTGCGGCGGGGCCTCCAGCACGTAGCTGTGGCGTTCGTCCCAGGGCGTGTTGTTCACTTCCGCCACGAGGTACTCGAGCTGCGACTCGTCCTCGCTGAAGCAGTAGTAGCAGGCGATCGGGTTCATCGAATAACCGAAGTAGCGCAGGTTGGCCAGCAGATAGATCGGGCCGCGGTGCGTCGCACCGGTTTCCTGCACAATGCGCTGGCGCACCGCGTCTTTGAGCGGCACGTCGCTGTCACCGAGAAAATCGCTGCGCCGGAACTCGGCCGGCGCGCGGCCGGTGCAGGACCACAGGCGCGACTGGGCGAAGACCTCGTCCAGTTCGTCCAGGTGCAGGTACGGCATCGCCACGCGATACTGGAACGCATGCGCCCGCGGCGCCACGCGCCGGTGGCGCACGGTGCCCTCGTAAAGCCGGGATTTCAAGCTGCGGCCCGACGCTGGTCGGCCAGGGCGTTGACCACGCGCAGCGCGCTGACCACCCCGTCTTCATGGAACCCGTTGTGCCAGTAGGCGCCGCAATACCAGGTGTTGTTGGCGCCGTTGATCTCGTCCCAGCGCGCCTGGGCGGCCATGCCCTGCAGGGAAAACACCGGGTGATCGTAGCTGAACCGCCCGAGAATCTTGTGTGGATTGATCGCCGCCGTGTCGTTGAGCGTCACGCAAAAGGTTTCCGGCGCGTCGATGCCCTGCAGAATATTCATGTTGTAGGTCACCACTGCGCGCGCATTGTCCCGCCCGAGGGTGTAGTTCCAGCTGCTCCAGGTCTTCTTGCGCCGAGGCAGCAGGCGCGTGTCGGTGTGCAACACCACGTCGTTGGCCTGGTAGGGCATCGCGCCCAGCACCTCGCGCTCCTCGCGCGACGGCTCGGCCAGCAGCGCCAGCGCCTGGTCCGAGTGACAGGCCAGCACCACCTGGTCAAACAGGTGGCGGGCGCCGTCGGCCATCTGCAACTCGACCGGCCGACCGGGCTGGCGCACCACGCGCTGCACCGGGTTGCCGGTGTAAATACGCTGCGCGAACCGAGCGCACAGGGGTTGGAGGTACTGGCGCGAGCCGCCCTCGATCACCCGCCACTGCGGGCGATTCTTGACCGACAGCAGGCCGTGATTCTTGAAAAACCGCAGGAAAAAGCTCGCCGGAAAATCCTCGATCGTCTGGCAGTCGGCCGACCAGATCGCCGAACCCATTGCCACCAGGTACTGCTGCGTGAACTTCTGTCCGTAACCGTTGCGGCGCAGGTAGGCGCCCAGCGTTTCGGCCGGGTCCAGGCGCCCCGACTCCAGGTCGGCCACCGACTCCCGGTTGAAGCGCAGGATGTCGCGAATCATGCCCAGGAAGGCCGGTGAGAGCGCGTTGCGCCGCTGCGCGAACAATGCATCGATGCTGCTGCCCGCGTACTCCAGGCCGGTGCCCGGGTCGCGCACGCTGAACCCCATCGTGGTCGGTTTGCTGGCGACCCCCAGTTCGTCCATCAGGGCGATGAAATTCGGGTAGGTCCAGTCGTTGAAGACGATGAAACCGGTATCGATCGCGTACCGGCGGGTGCCGAGCTGCACATCCATCGTCGCGGTGTGCCCGCCAATGCGGCGGTTACCCTCGAACACAGAAACCTCGTGCTCTCGACTGAGATAGTGGGCACAGGCCAGCCCGGAAATGCCTGAGCCGATAACGGCAATTTTCATGGTAGGGACACCTCGACGCCGGGGGCGTCACCGATTTTTGCACCAAAATCGTGCATTTGGGTGATTGTCAAAGTGTTTACGGGCCGCCAACCGGGCCGGATCAGCCCCGGGCAGAAAAAAGTCATCGATGCGGACGCGATAAAAGTGACGCCAGGTGATCCAGGCGGCGCGCGGTGCGTATACTGCGAAAACCGTCACGAGCCAGAGTATGCTTACCTTGACTGACACCACAGACAGCGGCACCCGCTCGCCACCCCCCGGGCCCGGCGAAACGCGCAACGATGAATGGAGCGAGTGCCTGCAGCTGATCGCCGCCACGCAGGATCGCGCGGCATTCACACGTCTATTCCGCCATTTCGCACCCCTGATGAAAGCGTTCGCCCTGTCGGGTTCCACGCTGTCGGCCAACCACGCCGACGAGCTGGTGCAGGAGGTCATGCTCAAGGTCTGGCAGAAAGCCGCCGCTTTCGACCCGAAGAAGGCCGCCGCCAGCACGTGGATCTATACGATCGCGCGCAACTGTCGGACCGATATGTATCGACGGTTACAGAAATTCGACACCGCGCTGAGTGCAGATGACGTCGCGCCCCCGGAGGAATCCGAGGAGGCCTTCATGATCCTGCACCAGAAGCGCAGTCGCGACCGCATCAGGGAATTGATCAAGACCCTGCCACCGGATCAAATCCAGATCGTGGCCAAGGTCTACATGGAAGGGAAATCGCACTCGGAAGTTGCGGCTGAACTCGATATACCGCTGGGCACCGTGAAATCACGCGTGCGCCTTGCACTCCAGAAACTCCAGGTCCAACTTGATCGATAGCACTACCACTATGCCTAATTTACACCCCGATACAGAACTTCTCGTCGAATACACCGCGGGCTCACTGCCCCTGGCGCAAGCCACGTGTGTCTCGGTTCACGTCAACAGTTGCTAGCAGTGCCAGCGCGCTACCCAACAGCTCACCCACGTGGGTGCTGCCCTGTTCGAGGAGCTCGACCCGCTGCCGGTGGGCGATGTGCAGCTCGACGCCGTGCTCGCGCGCCTCGACGACGAGGCCCCGCTGGCCTACACCCGCACGCACACCGATCGCAGCAGCACCCCGGCGATCATCCAGCGTATGATGAAAGGCGATTTCAGTGACCTGACCTGGAAAAACATCGGTTCGGCGCTGCGTATCAGCTACCTGTCCACCGGTGACCAGGCGCATGAAGTCGCGCTCTACCACATCAAGGCCGGTGGCCGTATCCCGGAGCATACTCACCGTGGCACCGAGATGACGCTGGTGCTCGAAGGCGGTTTTTCTGACGCCAACGGCAGCTACCATCCCGGCGACTTCCTGATCCGCCGCCCCGGTGACGTTCACGCGCCGACCGCGCTGCAGGCCGAGGACTGCATCTGCCTGGCCGTGCTGGACGCGCCGCTGAAGTTCACCGACTGGCGTTTCCGCTGGATGAACCCGTTCCTCAAGCTCTCCGCGCAATAATCTTCCTGCGCTAGTTGCCGTACACCGCGCCACCATCAACCTTGATGATGGCGCCGGTGGTATAGCGCCCCGCGTCAGACGCCAGGTACAGCGCCGCACCGACAATCTCCTCCGGCTCACCCGCCCGGCCCAGTGGCACGGTGCCCGCGATGTGCGCCTTGATGTCGTCGGACCAGGCCTGGGCGATATCGGTCAGGAACGCACCTGGCAAAATACAGTTCACCCGAACACTCGGCGCGAACGTGCGCGCCAGGCCCTCGGTGAGGTTGTTGATCCCCGCCTTCGCTGCGGCATAGGGCAATTCGATGGGCGACGGCGCCAGCGAGGCGATGCTGCTTACGTTGATGATCGCGCCGCCACCCTCCTCGACCATCCGCTCACCCACCACGGCGGCCAGCCGGAACGGCCCGGCCAGGTTCACCCCGATCACCTTGTCCCACAACTCGCGCGTCACGCTCGAGGGCTTGTCGTACAGCGGGGACATCCCGGCGTTGTTAACCAGCACGTCGATACGCCCAAAGGCCGCGTACGCCGCTTCCACCAATGCATCACACGCCTCCCAGTCACCGACATGACAGGCCACCGCCAGGCAGTCCTGCCCGGTCTTCTCGCGCACCAGCGCCGCCGCCTCGTCACACGCAGCCTGCTTGCGCGAGCTCACCACCACGGTGGCGCCGGCCTCGGCAAACGCCAGCGCCATCTGCAGGCCCAGGCCGCGGCTGCCCCCGGTGATCAGTGCCACCTTGCCGGTCAGGTCGAAATGGCTTGCTACTTTTTCGCTTTGCATTTTGGTGGGTTCTCCTTCGGTTTTGAACGGTCAACCTTAACGGGTTGGTCGGGTGTTTCAAAAGAATACCGGGATTGGATGGCGCGATTCTTTTAGTCGGTACATCGAGCGTGGCGGACGCTGCGGACACTGGCTGGGGTGGCGACCGCCAAAAAGCGCACATCCCTGTGCAAGCTCGGGGCCCGCCATCCCTGGCGGGCCACGCCGCCACCCCAGCCAGTGCCCGCAGCGTCTGCCTCAATCCATCCAGCGAGGTTTAAGATTTGCGGTCATTCGCTCGTTGCGTTCCCGCAGCTCACCACGTTAGTTCAAGCGCAGCGTACCCAATGAATTGATCATACTGCCGTTGCAGTCCGGCTCGTAGCCTGTCTTGCACGGGACGGCCTGCGCGGGGACGTGGCCCGCCAGGGATGGCGGGCCCCGAGCCTGCACATGGATGTGCGCTTTTTGGCGTTCCCCGCGCAGGCCGTCCCGTGCAAGACAGGCGACCAGTCAATACAACCAGAACCATCATTCAACAACACCCCATAACTGGACTTACCCAACCCCCCCAGATAAGCTCAACCGCACAAAAACGCCCCCCGATGATAAAAAACCCAAGAGCCCCGACCTGAACAAGCACCCCAAAAAATTCCTGATAATCGGCGCCGCCAGAACCGGCAGCACCCTGCTGGTGAAGACGCTGAACACCATTGAGGGCATCCGCTGCCACGGCGAGTTACTGGGGCCTAACAAGGTGCGCGGCTTCGAGGATGGCATCGACCTCGAGCACACCTCCGCCGATGAGCGGCGGGCGCGCGAGGAGCGCTTGCTGGCGCAGCGCAGCGCCGATCCGGCGGCGTTCCTGGCTGCGGCGATGGACGGGGCAGACCAGGCCGCGGGCTTCAAGATGATCTACAGCACCTTCGCGCTGCCGCAGTGGCAACCGACCATTGCGGCGCTGCTCGATGACCCGGCGATGTGGTACATCCACCTCACCCGGCGCAACAACCTGCGGCGTTATATCTCCGAGGAGATCGCCAACAACGGCGGCCCCATTCACTCGGGCGCCGGCGGCCGCGCCGATGTGCCGGCGCAGATCACTGTCGATATCGAGGCGTTCCTGGCCAACACGGCCGAGGTGGAACAGGCGCACGCCGCCGTGGCGGCGCGGTTGCCCGCGGACCGCACGCTCGATTTGAGTTACGAAGCGCTGGCGGCGGATACGGCCGGCGCGGTGCGCACCGTCTGCGAATTTCTCGACATCGACCCGGGGCCGGGCCCTATCGCCGCGGCGCTGAGCAAGGTCGGCGCGCAGGACCTGCGCGGCACGGTAAGCAACTACGACGCGCTGCTCGAACACCCGGTGACCCGCGCCCTGCTGGAGGACGCCGGGACATGACGCTGAAACTGTCCATGATGGCCGCGGTGTCGCGCAACGGCGTTATCGGCAACGGCCCGGACATTCCCTGGCAGGCCCGAGGCGAACAGCTGCTGTTCAAGGCCATCACCTACAACCAGTGGCTGGTGGTCGGGCGCAAGACGTTCGAGTCGATGGGCGTTTTGCCGAACCGGCGCTACGCCGTGGTGTCGCGGCGCGACGCAGACTCGATCACCGGGGCGGATGATGACGCAGTAACCGTCTACCCCACCGTCGACGCCGCGCTGGCGGCGCTGCAATCGGTCACCGATCACGCCATTGTCGCCGGTGGTGGGGAAATCTATCGCGCGATGATCGATCGCGTCGACACGCTGCACCTGTCGGAGATCGCGATCGACGCGCAGGGCGATGTCACTTTCCCCGAACTGCCCGAAGCTTTCGAGAAAGTCTTCGAGCAGCACTTCGAATCCAACATCGACTACCGCTACCAGATCTGGCAACGCCGTTAGGCGCACGCCCGGCTTCAGGGCTCGAGCACGACCTTGATTGCGCCGGCCTTACGGTCGGCGGCGGTGGCGAACGCTTCCACGGCGGCATCGAGCGGGAAACGGTGGGTAATCAGGATGTCGGGCAGGTCCGGGCGCTGCGCCAGCAGTCCCGCCGCCATGTCCACGTCGCGCACCAGGCCCTGCCGCGCGTAGAGAAATGACGCGACGATAGTCAGGCACTTCATGCAGACATCGCTCGCGGGCAGTTCGACGCCCTCCCAGTAGGTGGCCAGCAACAGCAGCGTACCCCCGGGACGGCACAGCCGCGCGGCCTGCGCCAGCGCCGCGGAATTGCCGGCGCACTCGATCACCACGTCGTACTCGTCTTCCAGCGTCAGCCCGGCGCCAAGGCGCTGGGCCGCCTCCTTCTGGGCGTCGTGACGCGCGGCAATATGCACTGTCTTGAGGTGGGTCGTCAGCACCGCCGCTGCAGCCAGGCCCACGGCGCCGGCGCCGATAATAGCGACCCGGGTGCCGGGCTTCAGGTTGAGCCGGCGGATACCGTGGGCGGCAACCGCCAGCGGCTCCACCAGGCAGGCATCCTCGGCGCGCACACCGTGCGGCAGCGGCACGATGGCAGATTCGGGAACGATGATCTTTTCGGCCATGCCACCATCCAGCCCGATACCGTGCAGCATACCGGCCCCGAGGCGACAGAGACCGTAGGCGCCCTCGATGCACTGGTCACAGTGGCCGCAGGGCGCCAGCGGTTCGAGGGCGACGGGACGGCCGTCGGGCAGCGTGCCGGCCACCTCGTGCCCCAGCGTGCCCGGCAGCGCAAACCCCATGTCCACCATGTGAATGTCCGAGCCGCAAATACCGGAGGACCGCACGTCCACGATCACGCCCTCGCCGCCCGGCGGCGGCACGTCGACCACGTGGACACCCTTGTCACAACACCTCACCGCTTTCATGCAATCTCTCCAGTCACAATCTCAGACAGCCGTCTTCAGGTAGTCATCGAGCCAGCCGGCGTAGTCCACCCGCTCGACCGCGGCGACGGTGCGATGCAGGATCTGCTCCATCAACGTCGCCTGTTCCGCACTCATCGCCCCGTAGCCGATAGACACAATGATCGTCATCAGGGTGTGGAAGGTAAAACTGCGATAGGCCTCCCACGTTGTACCGGGGTCGATCACGCTGCCGTAATGGGCGCGACGCGCGATGTAGTAATCGACCAGCGCCTTCTCGTTAGCGGCCAGCACCGGCTCGGGCAGCGAGTCGATCAGAAAATACTGCACGTCGCGAATACCCTTGCCCCAGTGCGCGCCCTGCCAGTCGAGCATGCCCATGCTGTCGCCATCGACAAAGAAGTTGCCCAGGTGGCTGTCGCCGTGCAGCAGCGTCAGCGGCTCACTGAACCAGAAGTCCAGCATCGCCGGCCAGTGCGCGATGGTCCGGCGGTAGGTTGCCACCAGGTGATCGGGAATCACGCCCGGGTGCTTTTTCAGGCACGGGTCGAGCGCCAGCCGGTTGAGGTTTTTTGCGATCGCGCCCATGTCCGGCGAGAGAAACGGGTGCAGGCGCAGCGGCAGCAGCGCCTCGCGCTCGGCCGCGCTGCGCCCCGCGTAGTGGGCGTGCAGCCGGGCAAAGGTATCGAGGCAGGCGTGGACCCGGTCCAGCGACGGCCCCTGCGCCATGTCGGGGTTGACGAACAGGGTGACCGACGGGTCATCGCGCAAATTCTCCTGCACCAGGTAGAAACGCGAGCGGCGCCACTGCGTCGCATAAGTCACGGGCGTGCGGAACGGTAATGACGGTGCAACCGTTCGGAAAAACTGCGACTCCAGTTCCCACGAGTTGATCACGCTGAAGAACCAGCGCGTAACCAGCTGCGGCATGGGCACCTTGACGAACAGGCTGTCGGGCAGTGCCGGCCCCGCGTCGTGCACCACACTCAGCACCTGGTTGACGCAGTTGCTGCTGATGGAGGGTACGGGCTGGGGCGTAACCTCGCGCACGGTGACAGTGCGCGCCGCCTCAACCAGCGCGCCGTCGTTCAGAAACCGGGTGAGCGTTTGCGGGCGGGCCACCTCGGCGGCCTTGTACGGAATACCGCCTCCGGTGACATCACCGAGGGCATCGACGGCCACGCGCGTACCGCCGCGCAGCGCACTGGCAAAAATACGGAAGGTGTCTGACATGGCAGCCCGATCCTTGTTGTGTGTCCAACCGGGGCGTTGGAATGCGTTTGTGGTCGGTGCAAGTTTTTCATAGTATGAGCTATAACTGGCCCGTTCAAGCTAACCCGTGCCCGGGAGGACAGCCCATGAACAGCGCACTCGGTAATCTATCAGTTCCTGGCGACGACACCGCGCCACCCTGGGATACGCTTATTGTCGGCGCCGGGCACAACGGGCTGGCGACGGCGCTGGTGCTGGCCCGCCACGGCCAGCGCGTGCTGGTCCTGGAGAAAAATGACTTCGTCGGCGGCATGGGCGGCACCCGGGAGATTCTCAAGGGCTGTCGCAACGAGGTGGGCGCAAGCTGCCTGTTTCCCCTGTCGGCCGAGGTCAAGGCCTACTTCGATTTTGAATCCCACGGCGTCGAACTGATTCCCCTGCCGGTTATGGCCGTCAACCTGTGCGGCGAGAGCGGCAAGCCACTGGTGTTTTACAAGAACCCCGCCCGACTCGCGCTGGGCATCCTGCGCGATTTCGGTCCCGGCGCGATGCTCGGCTTCATCCGGCTGTTGAAGTTCTGCCAGTACCCGGCACGGGTGCTCGACCGGTTCACCGCGCGCAAGGCACCACGCAAACTCGAGGATCTCATCGCCGAGGCAGAAACACCGGCGCAGCGCGCGCACCTGGAACTTGCCTTCAAGGGCTCGGCGATGGACATCATCGACAAGTTCTTCCCCAACGAGACCCGGCACCGCGAGCTGCGCGCCAACATGGCGTTTGCCGCCGTGCAGGCGACCTACAAGGGCCCCTACTCGCCCGGCTCCGGGCTGTGCCTCATCTACACCATGGCGCAGGAGGGCTCGGAGGGACTCATGCAGCGGGTCAAGGGCGGCATGGGCCGACTGTCCGAGAGCCTCGCGCAGCAGATCGAGGATCTGGGTGGCGAGGTGCGGCTCAAGCAGCGCGTCACCCGCATCCTGGTAGAAAACAATTGCGCCGTCGGCGTCGAGCTGAAGAACGGCGAGCAGATTCGCGCGCGCAGAATCGTGTCCAATCTGGACAAGCAGGCCACCTTCAACGGTCTGCTGGCCGATCACACGCTGTCGGGCAATGACCAGGACAAGGTGGACGCGTTCACCCACCAGGGCGCGTTCGTGCACATGCTGTTCAAGCTGCGCGGCCTGCCCGACTACGCCGGCCGGCTCGACCGGCTCAACCGCATCCCGGGCGCGCGCTTCGGCGGGGCGATGGTGACCGAGCCGCTGGAAATGCAGGCCGCCTACGAGGCCTGCCTGCGCGGTGAAATGCCCGAGAAAATTCCGCTGGCCTTCCAGATCCCAACCGTGATGGACCCGACGCTCGCGCCCGAGGGTTTCCACATCGCCAGCGCCTACGGCTTCTACTTTCCCTGCGAGGCCGAGAAGAAACAGCGCGGCAAACTGCGCGACATCATGGCGGAAAAAATCATCGACCACGTCAGCCTGCACATGCCGAACTTTCGCGACCTGATTGTCGACCAGGCCATTTTCTCTGCCGATCATTTCGGCA
>CAYGOX010000014.1:2504-12095 GCA_964351485.1 uncultured Halioglobus sp. | reverse complement strand
GGGGTTACCAACGGCGACTGGACCCACGGCCTGCTGCACCCCGACCAGATGATCGGCGAGCGCTGTCTCATCGACGGTACGGGACACACCACACCGGTTCACAACCTGTTCCTGTGTGGCGCTTCCTGTCACCCCGGCCCGGGTGTGACGTTCCTGCCGGGTTACAACTGCGCCTTCGAAATGCTCGCCACCGCAGACGTGGCACCGACGCAGGACGACACGCTGGCAACACCGGCGGCGGCCTGAACCGGCGCGGGGCCGGGCGATTGGAGCACCGGCAGCCCGCAACCGGCAAATAGTTAAACCCGTGGAATCCATTGGCGGTTGTCCGCTTGCCAAGTGTGCCGGCAGCGACCACCATGCTCTCTCGCGAATTCGAGAATAAGAAGAGACCCTGCCAGTTGAGCAGCAATCTCAAAGCGACTGATTACCAGCGCAAGCCCATTCGGCTGGTCAACGGGCTACTGCGTGGTCTGAACAGGTTCGGTATAGCGCGCGCTGACATGGATGTCGGCCCGCTTCTCGACCAGGCCAGTCGCGAGACGGGGCTGAACAATTTCGGCGACGAACGCTTTCTCGAACCCCTGCAGGTCCTGCTCGAAGCCTACCGGGAATCCGACGCACTCAATCCCATCGGCCGCCTGCTGGCGCGCAGTAATGTTCTGCGTCTGCTGAAAGGACGGCTGCACGCCGAGCACGTGATCAGCCAGCACCCCGAAATTCTGCTGCGCAAGGTGGCCGACCCGGTTGTGATTGTCGGGCTGGCCCGCTCCGGCACCACCCGCCTCCACCGGCTGGTCGCCGCCGATGAGCGCTTCGCGCACCTCGAGTCCTGGGAGAGCGTCTACCCCGCACCCACACCGGAATGCTTTGACTCGCGGGCCAAAGGCGAGATCGATCCGCGCATCAAGGCGCTGGACGGCGCGCTCAAGGCAGTGCCGTACATGAGTCCGCAGGTCGCCGCTGTCCACCCGCTCGGTACTCATGAGGTGGAGGAGGAAATCGGCCTGCTGCAGCACGCCTTCGCCACCCAGCTCTTCGAAATCCTGACGCCGCTGCCGCGATTCGCCGAGTACCTGATGACAACCGACCAGACCCCGGCCTACGAGTATCTCGAGCGGCTGATGAAAGTGGTGGGCTGGTTTCGCAACGATCCACCCGGCAAAACCTGGGTGCTGAAATCGCCGCAACACATGCAGGATCTCGACGCCCTGTTGAACGTGTTTCCCGGCGCTCGCCTGCTGTGCCCGCACCGCGACCCGGTCAAAGTCGTCGGCTCCACCTGCTCCATGGCCTGGAATTCGATGGTCCGCGACTGTGACAACGTCAGCCCGCAGTGGGTGGGACAGGAGTGGCTGGCCAAAACGCAGCGCATGCTGCACAAAAACCTGGCGGTGCGCGAGACCGTACCTGCGCAGCAGCAGTACGACCTGTACTACGCCGATATTACCGCCGACTGGCAACAGGCTATGCAGGGGGTCTACGATTTTCTCCAGATGCCCTTCACCGACGCCGCGCGCGCCGGCATGCAGGCCTGGCTGGACGAAAATCGCCAGCACAAACACGGGGCGCACAAATACGCGCTGGAAGATTTCGGGTTGTCGGCCGACGAGGTGGAAACGGCCATGGCCTTCTATCGCGAACGCTTCAACATCCCGCGCGAAACCAGCAATCCGCATTTGCAAAATCTGCAAAATCTGCACAACACGCACAAGGAGTCACCATGAGTCTGCAGACCGAGAGCCGCACCGCGTTGCGGGAACTGATCGCCCTGCTCCAGGAAATTGACGAACGCTGGTCCGGACCCGAGTGGAACCTGCACTCCGAGGAAGACGTGGTCGGTTCGCACCGCGCATTGATGCACATCCTCGAGGCTGCCCTGGTCGGCTATTTTGAGCAGGACGCCACCAACCCCGATTTCCGCCGCATCGTCACGCCCAGCCGCAAACTCACCGGCGACAACAGCGACGCGATCTACTTCGACGCGCCGCTGTCGGGCGCGCACAGCTATGTCGTCCACGGCAACCTGCAGGGCGCGGCCTATTTTTCCCTGACGATCGAGGAAGGCGCTGAGGAAGGCAACATGGCCAGCGCGACCGCCGGCGTCATTAACGACACTGACATCGAGATTGACAGCAACGGCAACTTTACCGTTTATCTCGGCGGTGAACCGCGCGACAAGAACTGGCTGGCGCTGACACCCGGTGCCTCGCGCGTCACCACGCGCCACTACTTCGAACATACCACGCCGGCGGCCAGGGAGATCGACCTTGAACCGCGCATGAAGATCGAGTGTCTCAGTTCGACCGCCGCCCCGGTCATTCCCAATGACGAAAGCGTCTCCGCAGGGATTCGCCGGGTCGCCAACGCCGTGCGCAGCCGCACGCTGGGCATGCCGCCGATGGCCAACACCAAGCAACCGCCGTTCCTGTCACTCACGCCCAACGCGTTTCCCAAACCCATTCCCCCGGGTGACTTTGGGCTGGCCGCCTACGACGCGCACTACTCGATGGCGCCGTATTTTCTCAATGACGACGAGGCACTGGTCATCACCGGGCGCTGGCCGGACTGCCGCTTCGGCAATATCTGCCTGTGGAACCGCTTCCAGCAGACACTGGATTACCGCGGGCGCAATGTTTCACTCAACCGCGCGCAGACCAAACTGGAGGACGACGGCACGTTCCGTATGGTAATCGCCCATAAAGACCCCGGCGTTCCCAACTGGATCGACACCGAGGGCAAACCCTTTGGCCTGGTCTTCTGGCGCTTCTTCCTGGTCGAGGGTGAGGCCGAGACGCCACAGGCGGAAGTCGTCAAACTCGACGCGGTGGCTCGCTGATGCCTGCCACGTTGCCGCTCCCGGTCCGGCTGCTCAATGGCGCTGGCCGCGGACTATCTGCAGTCGGCGTGCAGACGGTCAGCCTGAAGCCGGACAAACTCCTGGCCACGGCGCGTCACAATACCGGCCTGGATGATTTTGGCGAGGACGATTTTCACGCGCCGTTCACGTTGCTCACGCGCGGCCTCGAAGAGGAATCGCAGCTGACCACGCTGGGGCGCGTCATCGCCCGCGGCGACCTGCTGCGCATACTCGAAAACCGGCTGAAGATGGTCGAGTTGCTCAAGCAGCACCCGGAGATCGAGGAGCAGCCCATCGTCAAACCGGTGTTCGTGGTCGGGCCGCCGCGCTCCGGCACGACGATCTTCCACGACCTGCTGGTGATGGACAGCGACAACCGCGTGCCGCTGTCCTGGGAGACGTCCTACCCGCTGCCACCGCCCGAGACTGCCACCTACAATTCCGATCCGCGTATCGCGCAGGTGCAGGCCGACCTCGACCGCGTCGATCAGCTGCTGCCGGAATTCAAGAAGATGCACCCGATGGGCGCCCAGCGCGCGCAGGAATGCGTGACGATGACGGCGCTGGACTTCACCTCGATGATTTTCATGGTGCAGTTCTGGCTGCCGACCTACGACTGGAGCGTCATCGAGGACGACATGGCCTCGGCCCTCAAGTGGCACCGTCGCTTCCTGCAGGTCCTGCAGTGGCGCGCGCCCGGCAAGCGCTGGGCGCTGAAGTCGCCCCAGCACCTGTGGCATTTGGCGCATATTCACCGCGAGTACCCCGACGCCCGCTTTGTGCAGACGCACCGCGACCCGGTGAAGATCGTGATCTCCATGAGCAACCTCGCCACCGAACTGCAGAGCCTGGCCAGCAATCACGCCGACCTGCCGCGCATGGCGCAGTACTATGCCCGCGCGCTGATGCAGGGTTACAACAACACCGTGGACTACCGCAGCAGCGGAAAACTGCCCGACGACCAGGTAGTGGACCTGTACTTTCGCGATTTCATGCAGGACCAGGTCGGCACCGTGCGCCGCGCCTACTCGCATTTCGGGCTGGAGTTGCCCGAACCCGCGGCGCAGGCGATGCAGCAGTTTCTCGACGATAACCCGGCGGACAAGTTCGGCAAGCACCTGTACCAGCTGGCGGACACCGGGCTGGATCTCGACGCACTACGCGAGGGATTTGCGCGTTACGAAAAGCATTTCAACGTCCCGCGCGAAGAATTCTAGGGAGCACGCACCCTAGAGCAGGCGCAACAGTTTCTCCATCGTCCGGATCAGGGGGCCGTGGTACCACGGCACTTCCGGGTCTGTCTCGGGCACCTTGTACTGCGCGCGCAAGGCTGCCAACCGCTCCTCCAGTTGCGCGGTAATGGCCTGCGTGCCGGGTTTGCCATACAGGTTGTACTGGTCGCCCGGGTCGGTCTGGCGGTCGAACAGTTCCCATTCGTCATTCTGGTAGTAGTGAATGCGCTTGTAGCGCTCGGTCATCACCCCGTAGTGGCGCGCCACGCCGTGAAAGCCGGGCTTTTCATAAAAGTGGTAGTAGAGGTCTCGCTCCCATGGCATCTGCGGTTCGCGCGCCAGCGGTAACAGGCTCACCCCGTGCATCGGCCGCGGCGCGATGATACCGGCCGCGTCGAGTAGCGTGGGCGCAAGATCGATGTTCTGCACCAGCGCTTCGGTGCTGGTCCCCGCCGCGATGGTGCCCGACCACTGCACGAGCAGCGGGATGCGCGATGACACCTCGTCCATCCAGCGCTTGTCGAACCAGCCGTTCTCACCCAGGAAGAATCCCTGGTCAGAGGTGTAGATCACAATCGTGTTGTCGAGCAGGTGGCGCTGCTGCAGGTAATCGAGCAGACGGCCTATCTGGCGATCCATGCTCGTCACCGAAGCGACATAGGACTTGATGTACCGCTGGTAACGCCAGCGAACATCGTCATCGCCTTCGAGGTCCGCCGCGGCGTAGGCCGCGTTGCCCTCACCGAAGGTGGCATTGAACAGCGCGGTCTGTTCCTCGTTCAGATTCGGGCTTTCGGACAGTTTGAGATCGTTGTCGGTCATGTCGCTCGCGATCGACATACGCGCCTCCCGGCGCGCGCGGGTCAGGCCCTCCATGGAGCGCAGCAGCGTCGGCGGTTCGGGCAGGCGCGCGGCCTCGTTCCAGTCGTGCAGCTCCTGCGGCCCGGGCATCCAGTTGCGGTGCGGCGTCTTGTGGTTGTACATCAGGAAAAACGGCGCATCCTGGCTGGCAGCGTTATCGAGCCAGGCAATCGACTTGTCCGTCACCAGGTCGGCGACGTAGCCGGTGGTGGCCTCGATACCGGCCGCGCTGCGAAACTCCGGGTTGTAATAGGTACCCTGCTCAAAGGCATTGTGGATCACGTCCCAATAGTCGAACCCGACCGGGTCGCTGTAGAGGTGCCACTTGCCGACCACCGCGGTCTGGTAGCCGGCGCCGCGCAGCAGCCGTGGCAGGGTCTGCTGCTGGCCGTCAAACTCACCGGACCACTCGTTGCTGAAGAAGCCATTGGCGTGACTGTGCAGGCCGGTCAGGAACGTGGCCCGGCTCGGCCCGCAGATCGCGTTGCCGACATAGGCGCGGTCGAAGCGGATACCGGCGTTGGCAATCCGGTCGATGTTGGGCGTGCTCATCAGGCGACTGCCGTAGGCACTGACCGCCGACACCGCGTGATCATCCGACATGATCACGACAATATTCGGCCGCGCGTCGGACCTTGCCAGCGCCGGGAGGCAGCAAGCGCAGAGCAGGACCAGGAGAAATGCCTTGGCACGTGTCATGAATTCTTCCTCGATTCTCCGATGTCCCCAACGGTACAAAGAGCAATACGACCGGGCGCCGATTGCGCCACTACAGCGGCCAATGATGCGCTGTTTTGCCCGGGCAGGCTACTATCGTGCCACGATGATTTGTTGACAGCGGGCACAGCGGGAGTTGCACATGAAGTTCTGGCAGGCCATTACCTGGGCGGAAACCGACCAACTGATTGAGATTGCAAAGTTTGCCGAGGAGGTCGGCTTCCACGGGCTAATGAGCGGCGACCACGCCGTTTACCCCGAGTCCATCGCCGCGCACTACCCCTATTCAGACACCGGGCTGCCGCCGATGCAGCCCGACGACGAGTACCCGGACCAGACGGCCATCTTCGCCGCGATGGCCGCGGTCACCTCCACGCTGCACTTCACCTGTGGCGTCTACGTGCTGCCGCTGCGCAACCCCCACGAGGTGGCGCGCGCTGCCGCATCGCTGTCGATCCTCAGTAACGACCGCTTTATTCTCGGCATCGGTGTGGGCTGGATGAAGGAGGAGTTCGACATCTACGGCGTGGATTTTCGCAAGCGCGGCAAGATCACCGACGAGATGATCACGGTTATGCAGACCCTGTGGCGCGGCGGCATGGTGGAACACCAGGGGGAGTTTTTTAACTTCCCGCGCGTGCAATTGAGCCCCGCGCCGGCAACCCCGCCGAAAATCTACGTCGGCGGCGCCAGCGATGCGGCCCTGCGCCGGACGGCCGCGGTCGGCGACGGCTACATAGGCACCGGCACTGCTCCCGAAGACGTCGGCCCCCTGCTTCGGAAACTGGCAGAACTGCGCCAGGCCGCGGGCCGCGGCGACCGGCCCTTCGAGGCCATGCTGGGCATCACCGCGGCGCCGGACGTCGGTCTGTACCGGAACCTCGCCGAGGACGGTCTGGAAAGCACGGTCGCACCGCCCTTCGCCTACGCGCTGGGCAAGAAGCACTCCACGCTCGACGAAAAGAAACGCTACCTCGAACAGTACGCGCGCGACGTCATCCAACCACTGGTCTGACTCCGCGCTAGACCTCGTCAGGGACGTTGTACAGGGCCTGGTAGCGGGCGAACAGCGGACGCTCTGCCGCCCTGGACGCATCAACCGTATAGCCGTGCGCGCCGAACTTGCCCTTGGGCTTGGCGGCGAGGTAGGCCTCCATCCGCGCGCGCGAGGTCTCGCCAAGCACCATATCGAAGTGCGCGTAGAGGCGCTCTATACAGGCCATGGGATCGTCCATGAGATCCTGGTAACGCGAGTCGGCAATGTTCCGCTGCGGGACGATGCCCTGCTCGCGCTGGTCGATCACGTGTTCGAGGCGCGCGGCAGTCGCCTCGCCCATGATGATGTTCTCGAACATCTGCGCATTGAACGGCTGGTCGCTGCGCATGTGGTAAAGCGTGCCCATCAGGCTGGTGGTGGACGCCATGCACTTGATCGGGTCGCGGTGCGTCTGCACGATGCGCGCATCCGGGTATACCTGCAGCAGTGTGTCGAGGTGAACCTGGTGCTCCGGCGCCTTGAGTAGCCAGCGCTTGCGCGGATTTTTCCACTGCAGGATTTGCAACACCTGCTTGTGATACTGGTAGACCGGCAGGAAGTCGGCCTGCGCGCACCAGGCGCTGTAACTGGGCGTTTGGTGCAGCGACGCGTTGTGATCGCTGATGAAGGTGCCGGCCATCAACAGACCGCACTCGGCGGGAATGTCGCCGCGCATCTCGTGCATGCTGGCAAATTCCGGCGCCACGCGCGACCACTGGGTGAACAGGCGGTCGGCCTGCTCGATGCGCGGGTCGGTCGTATAGGTTGCGGCCTCGGGCGGCGGACAGGGTTGCAGCGCCTCCCACATGAGCGGCACCCCGACGTCTTCGTCCTGCCACAGCAGTTCAAACAGTATCGACGTACCCGAGCGCGGCAGCCCCACGATCACCATCGGTGCGACGATTTCCTCGTCCAGGATTTCGGGGTGCCGTTGCAGGATATCTACCACCTGCAGCCGCGCACTCAGCCACAGGATCACGTCGCTGCGCGCCATGAGCCGCCCCATCAGCGTGAGCTGCGCCTCGTCTTCCAGCGCCTTGAGGTAGACACCGAAAGGCTCGCGCCAGCTGTCGTCGCCAAAATCTGAAAGTCCCGTTGCCGCGCAGGCGTGGGCGATCAGCGAGGCCTCGTCCAACGGTACCACTGCCGGCAGGTTGAAGCAGTCGCCCTCGGAATTGATCGCACTCACCCAGTCCGGGTGTGCGGGGGCGCTCCATTGCGCTCCATCGGTGTGTGTCATGCCGGTCTCCTTGCTCGACACCAACGCCCCTCTGGACGTTAGTGCATGAATGCGCCGCCGCTGACGCTGATCATCTGCCCGGTGATATAACCGGAGCGCTCCGATGCCAAAAACAGCGCCAGGTAGGCGATATCCTCGGGGCGTCCCAGGCGCGGGATCGGCAGGCTGCTCATGTTGTACAGGGTGCCCTCCTCCAGCGCGGTCTGCATCTCGTCCGGGCGGCCCATCATGTCAAACCCGAAGCGGTTCCAGAAGCTGCCGTCGCCGACGTGGTCGGCCTCCTCGGGCACGATCCAGCCCGGGCAGATGTTATTGACCCGCACGCCCTTTTTCGCCCACTCCCACGCCAGGCCCTTGCTGAAAGAATTGACGAAGCCCTTCACACCGCCGTAGTGCACGATGTTGGCCGCCGCCTCGCCCAGCAGCGAGGAGTTGGACGAAATATTGATGACCGAGCCGGTGGCGCGCTCAAGCATGTCCGGCGCCACCGCCTGGCAGCAGTTCACCACGCCGTCAATGTTCAGCGCGATCTCCCACTGCCGGCCGGCCTCGTCGAAATTTTCGAAATCGGCCATGTGCGCCACGCCGCCGGCGTTGTTCACCAGCACGTCGACTGGACCGAACGCGTCGTGACACTGCGCGATCATCGCGTCGACCGACTCGCGTTGGGTGACATCCGTGGCCACCGCGAGCACCCGGCCCGGGTAGCCAGCATCGGCCGCCTGCGCCACCAGCGCCTCACCGGTCGCGGCGTCGCGCGAAGCGCTGATTACGTTGAGCCCTTCGCGCGCGAATTCCAGCACCAGCCCGCGGCCGATACCGCCGCTGCCGCCGGTAATCACGGCGGTTTTACCCTCCAGTCCAAGATCCATAGTGATTGTCCTCTGACGTCGTTGTCTGTTTGGTTGTCGGTTTGGTCGTCTGTGCCAGCGGGACCAGCAGGTGGTCGACCTCGGCGCGCAGAAACTGCCCGTTCCAGCGCGACGCGTTGTAAAGCGACAGCGTGCAGGCGCCGATGATCGCCATAAACAGCCGCTGGGCCAGTGCGTCCAGATCGTCCGGCGCCGCCATTTCTCCCAGCGCCACGGCGCGTTCCAGGTCGGCGCGGTACATGCGCACGGCCAGGTCAAAACGCGCGGCCTGTCCGGCGCGCAGCGAGGGCGTGATGGCGGCCTCGCTCCAGAACACCATGCGCACCTTCCACTCGTCGCGCACCCGCCGATTGAGCGGCAGGATCGCCTCCATACGGCTGCGCAGCGCGGCCAGCCCCGCCAGTTCACGGGTCGAGGTCGCGACGCGCTGCAGGTAACAGTGGTTCACCCAGTCGAGCGCGCCGCCGATCAGCGCTTCCTTGTTGTCAAAGTAATGCTCGATGACACCCTTGGAATACCCGCTGCTGTGCGCCACCTGCCGAAACGTCGCCGCTTCCAGCCCGCCACCGGCGATCAGCCGCGCCACGACCTCGGCGATCTCCCGGCGGCGCGCTGCGTGATCGACGATTTTCGGCATCTAGTAGCCGAAGCGCCGGATAATGCCGCGCCGCCTTGCGGCCAGTTGCTCGCGACGCCGGCGCGCATCGATTTGTTTGGCCTGCCGCAGGTGATCGGCCAGGCTCGCCGCGGCACGGGCGGCACGCGACGCGTCA
>CAYGOX010000014.1:0-2494 GCA_964351485.1 uncultured Halioglobus sp. | reverse complement strand
TCGGCCAGGTCCGCCACTTTCACCTGCTCGCACTGCGGCGCGGGATAGGCTTCGGCGCCGATCCAGCGCACGGTGATATAGCCCTCTTCGTGGCCGGACGGATCAAGCCAGTTGGGCACGCCCGGATCGTCGTGCGCCACCACCAGCAGCAATTCACCGTTATCTTCCAGTTCGGCATGGTGGCAATTGGTGCTGCAGAGGCGGTAGCGGTAATCCATCGACTCCCACCAGTAGTTGCCGAACTCCACCGCCCAGTAGTCGGCCGCCGGCGGGACCACGCGGACCAGCAGAGCCTCGTCGCGCGGCACCTGCCAGTAGCAGATCAAGGGCTCGCCGCCAGGGGTGGCGTCGATCGCGTTGTCGTCCAGCTGCCGGTAGGACAGGAAGGTATTTGGCTGCACCTGCCAGCGATCGAGCATGTCGGCCCAGTAGAGTGTGGATTCACGCACCCAGGCTGCGGCGTTGCCCAGCCCCTCGATGACCTGAGCCGGGGTGAGCACCGGATCGTGGGTCACCTCATCGAGACAATCGATGCGGGCGTTCATGGGCTGTTCGTTCTCCCAGTCGGCGAAGAACTGGCGGAAGGTCACGCGCCAGGCGCCGGGCGTCGTCCGGATCCAGTTGCCCGGATGCTCGTTCGGACTGAGGATGATTTCGAAGGTGCCATCGTCGTTGACGTCGATATCGCTGTCGATGAGGTTGCCCACCACCGCGCCACCCCAGGGCGTCGCGCCGTCTTCGAGCACCGTCACGGCAAAATACCGCGCGGTGCCGCGCGTGCCGCTGATGCGGTAGGTATGCGAGCCGTTGATCTGCGCACCCACATACAGCGCATCGGTGTTATCGCCGCCCTGCTTGCGCACCGGATCGAAGTAATGGAGCAGCTCCGGAAAATCCGGGTCGATGTTGTCCAGGTGAAACTGCAGGCCCAGCGAGATGTTGCGCGCAAGCAGGCGCAACCCCTTGGCCCGATCGATGTCGGCCGCGGGCGTGGTATCGCGAAAAATCAGGTCGCCCGCGTCCTGCAGCTCGCGGCAGAACGCCTCCCAGCCGGCCCGCAGGGCCGCGTCATTCTCGTTGTCGCCGAACATGCTCCTCCCGCCATCTTGACTTCGCGTATCGCTTCGGTTTTTATTATGACGTACGTCCCAAATAAAAACCAGCGTGCACCGCGCTCTCACCGGAGTCCCCATGACCAAGACCCTCCGGGCGGCTGGTATCGCTGCCACACTGCTACTCGGCGGCTGTGGCGACGAGGCCCCCTCCACCGACTTCACGGTCACGAATCAGTCGCTCACCCCGGCCACACCGCGCCCGCCGTGCAATGATCGCAACCCGCTGAACAACGCCTATTTCGGCGACCTGCATGTGCATACCGCGCTATCGAACGACGCCTGGTCTTTCGGCACGCGCACGACGCCCGACGCGGCCTACCGGTTCGCCTTCGGCGAAGGCAGCGTGATGCTGCCGGTGAATCGCGGCGACCAGGACACCATGCGCGAGCTACGCATCGACCGGCCGCTGGATTTCATGGGCGTCACCGACCACGCCGAATTTCTCGGTGAGCAGACACTCTGTGAAAACCCCGACAGCGGCGTGGCCGACGCCGAATTCTGCAACGCCTTCAAGGAGGGCGAGGGGCGCAACCCCAGTCTGCTGGCAAAAATTTTCAGCCCGTTCCCGAGCCGGGACACGGCAGTCTGTGGTGAGGACGGCCAGCGCTGCGCACAGGCCGCACTACAGCCCTGGCAACAGATTATCGCCGCGGCCCGGCAATGGAACGACCGCAGCGAGGACTGCGCACGAACGACCTTCATCGCCTTCGAGTACAGCTCGGTGCGCCTGGGGAGCAACCTGCACCGCAACGTGATCTTCCGCAATGCCTCAGTGCCCAAGCGCCCCATCGGCTACCTCGACGCTCACCGCGAGTGGCGCCTGTGGGAACTGCTCGACACACAGTGCCTGCGCGGCGACAGCGACTGTGACGTGCTCGCCATTCCCCACAATTCCAACATCAGCAACGGGCGCATGTTTGCCGTCGACTACCCGGGCGCGTCATCCGAGGCCGAGCAGGCCGAGCGCGCGCGGCTGCGGATGAAACTCGAACCGGTGGTCGAGATCATGCAGCACAAGGGGGACTCCGAGTGCCGCAACAACTTACCCGGCGTGCTCGGTGGTGAAGACGAACTGTGCGACTTCGAAAAATTTGAAAACCTCGCCTTTTCCGCAGTCGCCGGCACCACCGACGTCGACGCCTGTTACAACGGGCCGTTCGCTGACTGGGTGCCGCACAAGGGGCCCAATTGTCTCACCCGCAACAGCTACGTGCGCTACGCCCTCATCGAGGGCCTCAAGGAAGAAGCGCGCCTGGGCGTCAACCCGTTCAAGTTCGGACTCAGCGCCTCCACCGACACCCACAACGGCACCGGCGGCGCCGTCAGCGAACGCAATTTCATCGGCCACCTGGGCTGGGGCGACGGCACCGCTGTCCGGC
>CAYGOX010000013.1:16585-22791 GCA_964351485.1 uncultured Halioglobus sp. | reverse complement strand
GACCGGTGAATGCGTTCGAAACTCTCGACGATCACTGCCTTGACCCCGAGCAGCAGCGTGCCCTTGGCCGCCCAGTCGCGGCTGGATCCGGTGCCGTACTCCTTACCGGCAACCACCACCGTGGCCTCCTCCTGCTCACGGTACGCCATGGCCGCGTCGTAGATGAACATCGGGTCGCCATCGGGCGACATCCGCGTGTAGCCGCCTTCCAGTTCCGGCGTCATGGCGTTGCGGATGCGGATGTTGCCGAAGGTGCCGCGCATCATGATCTCGTGGTTACCGCGGCGTGAACCGTAGGAATTAAATTCGTCCTCGGGAACACCGGCCGCGCGCAGGAAATTGGCCGCGGGGCTGTCCAGCGGGATCGATCCGGCCGGCGAGATGTGATCCGTTGTTACCGAATCGCCCAGCAGCGCCAGGATGGGCGCACCGACGATATTTTCGCGATTACCGCGATATTGCGGCTCGAAAAACGTCGGAAGCTGGATGTAGGTCGACTCGGGCGTGAAATCGAAGGTCGCGCCGGTGGAACTCTTGATCGCGCGCCAGCTCGCGTCGCCATCGAACACGGCGGCGTACTCCTTGCGGAACATCTGCTGGTCGATGGTCTGCATGAGACCCGCAATCTCACTGTCAGTGGGCCAGATATCGCGCAGGTAAACCGGTTTGCCCTCGGCGTCTTCACCCAGCGGGTCCTCGAGAATATTGATGCGGGTTGTACCCGCGAGCGCGTAGGCCACCACCAGCGGCGGCGACGCCAGCCAGTTGGCCTTGACCCTGGCGTGGATGCGGCCCTCAAAATTGCGGTTGCCCGACAGCACCGCGCAGGCCACTAGATCGTTCTGCTCGATGCACAGGCTCACGTCGTCCGGCAGCGGACCGGAATTGCCGATACAGGTCGTGCAGCCGTAGCCGACCAGGTTGAAACCGAGCGCGTCCAGCGCATCCTGCAGCCCCGCGCGCTCGAGATATTCCGTGACCACCTTGGAGCCCGGCGCGAGCGACGACTTGACCCAGGGCTTGCGCGCCAGTCCGCGCGCCACTGCGTTGCGCGCGACCAATCCCGCCCCGATCATGACAGCCGGGTTGGACGTGTTGGTGCAGGAGGTGATCGCCGCGATCACCACGTCGCCGTGGTGCATGTGTTCGGTGCCATCACCCAACGGGTAGGCCTCGTCACGCTCGGACGCCTTGCCCTGCAGGTCGATGAATTCGTCGGTAGCCGCCTTCAGTTGACTCACCGAAACGCGATCCTGCGGGCGCTTCGGTCCGGCCAGACTGGCTTCCACGCTCGACATGTCCAGGTGCAGTGTCGCGGCGTAGTCCGCTGTGCCCGATTCGGCGCGCCACAGACCCTGTTCCTTGCAGTAGGCCTCCACCAGGTCGATCGTCTCCTCATCGCGGCCGCTCAGGCGCAGGTAGGTGAGTGTCTGGTCGTCGACGGGGAAAAAGCCGCAGGTAGCGCCGTATTCCGGGGCCATGTTGGCGATGGTCGCGCGGTCGGACAACGGCAATGCATCCAGACCACTGCCGTAAAATTCCACCAGCTTGCCCACCACGCCGTGCTCGCGCAGCATCTGCACCACGCGCAGGACCAGGTCGGTCGCCGTGATCCCCTCCTGCAATTTCCCGGTGAGTTCGAAACCGATCACGTCGGGAATGAGCATGGAGATCGGCTGGCCCAGCATCGCCGCTTCCGCCTCGATTCCACCAACTCCCCAGCCCAGCACCCCAAGGCCGTTGATCATGGTCTTGTGCGAATCGGTGCCGACCAGTGTGTCGGGGTATACGACAACATCGCCCTCGGCACCGGACTGCCAGACAACTTTCGCCAGGTATTCCAGGTTGACCTGGTGACAGATGCCCGTACCGGGCGGCACCACGCGAAAATTCTCCAGCGCGCCCTGCCCCCACTTCAGGAACTGGTAGCGTTCGAAATTGCGCTCCATCTCCTTCGCGACGTTCTCCTCAAACGCGGTTTCGGTGGCGAAACTATCGATACTCACCGAGTGATCAATGACCAGGTCCACCGGCAGCAGCGGATTGATCAGCGCCGGGTCACCGCCCTTGCGGACCACCGCGTCGCGCATGGCGGACAGGTCGACCACGGCCGGCACGCCGGTGAAATCCTGCATCAGCACCCGCGCCGGGTGATAGGCAATCTCCTGGTCGCGGGCGCGGCCCGCGCTGGCCGCCAGCGCCTCGATGTCGTCGCGCGTAACAGTCAGGTCGTTTTCGTTGCGCAACAGGTTTTCCAGCAGGACCCGGGAAACCACCGGGAGCCGGTCGATCCCGGCGACATCGGCCAGGTCGCCGCCGCGCACGGCGTAGTAGGTGTAGGAGCGCCCGTTCACCTCGAGGGTTGAGCGTGTGCCGAACGAATTTTTCGATACTGTCATGGAATAATCCTGCGCCGCCAAGGCTGGTTGGGAACAATACGCAGCGCCGACAACGGGCCGCCGTTAACAGCAGTATAGCGGTTCGTTCCTGCCGCGCAGCATTCCCCGATCGGGGTGCGTGAAAAATTCGGTGCGCCGGGAGCGCAGCCGGTTAATCCCCGGTGGGGTAGAGGCTCTGCTTTGGTGCACTAAACACGTTGCGCACCATGGGCTCGAAGAACTCCAGCGGCAACACGGACCTGTCGGGATCGAAAGCCGGGTTGTCATACTCCCTGACAAAACGCTCTGTGATGGCGTAATGGGGATGGTTGTTGAACTGGTCACGCATGTTGCGATCCAGCCCGATGTGGTGAAAGAAATAATAGCCCTGGAAGATACCGTGGTGCTTGACCATCCAGTGATGTTCTTCGGACACGAACGGCTGCAGGATAGTGGCGGCCAGGTCGGCGTGGTTGAGGCTGGCCAGCGTATCGCCGATATCGTGCAACAGTGCGCAGACGACGTACTCTTCGCTTTCACCGGCCTCCTCGGCCAGCGTCGCCGTCAGCAGGCAGTGGTCCAGCCTGTCGACGGGGAAACCGGCGAAATCCCCCCGTAGCAACAGCAGGTGATCGAGGACCCGGTCCGGGAGCTGGGTGAACATCGGCGCCTGTTCGGCGTAGATGTGCTCCCAGTCCTCGGCGGTGGTTTCAGAAAATGCGGTGAAAGCAGGCTTGCGCGTCATCGGGGAATGCTCGTTCAGGGAAGATTCAATCAGCTGTCCAGGGCGCCCACCGGGACCGTCACTGGCAGTTCCAGTGAGGTCACCACAGCGGGGCGGGCCTCGCACACGTAGGGTATCGCATTCACGATGCGCATGGTGGTGGCGATCATGCCCTCTTCGGAAAAGGTGTCGTTGTCGCCAAGGGTCAGTTCCAGCGTCATCGACGGTTCGCCCTCCACCAGAATGCGGTAGGTACCGTGATGGTTCGACCGCGGCCAGTGCGGGGCGATGTCGTTGGCCATCCGGTTCACATGCTCGATCACGATGGCGTCGCGCCCGTCGACCACACCGATGGTCTCGAAGCGGACGGCGCCGACCGTGCCGGGTTCGATGCGGCCGATCGCAACATCCAGGGGCTCGTCGGTGGCGCACTTGTCATAGGTTTCGCGAATGCCGTCGAGGGTCACACCGAGCGCGTCGGCAACCATGCGCACCGGGGCGGACCAGGTAATCGACTGCACCCCGGGCAACTCAATCAGCGCGGTGTGCTCGAGGGGGAGCCCGAAGCCGAAGACATCGCGCATGGTTTCCACCACGGGGTACTGGTCATACAGGAACAGTTCCTGGATGCGGATGCTGCGGATACGTTTTGAGAGGGTGGTGAGTACCAACGCCAGCTCGTCTGCGACAAAACCAGGCTCGATGCCGGACACGTACAGCGAGGCGGACCCGGCCGCGCCCGCGACATTGAGCCTGGCGAGCTTCTCGGGGTCGTAGCTTTTGTCGTAGATCAGTCCCGCGATGGAAGTGCTGACGACATTGATACCGTTTTCCAGCAGGAGGCAGAAGCGGTCGATAACCTCGTCCGGGCGCACGTCACCGTTTTCGCAAAACGCCACGCAGTCGGGCTTCAGGGCGATAATCTCGTCGACGCTATTGGTGGCCAGGATACCCAGCGGCGCGATGCCCGCCAGCTCACCGGCGTCGGCGCCAACCTTGGTGGGGCTGTGCACGTACACGCCCACCAGTTCGATATCCGGGCGCTCGGCCAGCGCCTGGAGTGAGAGCTTGCCGACCCCGCCGGTCGCCCATTGAACTACTCGCAGCATGCTGCCATCCCGGTGTTTTTGTCTTGTAACGTCCTGAAAGTCTAACCCCCGGGGGGACGGTTAAGCAGTCCATCTTGGCATACCAGCCCGGCGGATTTGCCGAGCGGAAGGTGCCGGTCGATGCACCGCCGCCCCATTGCGCACCCGCCCCCGGGGGCTGTTACTATGTTGCGCCCGGTGAAGGAGATGGCCCAAGGATGAACTTCGATATTCCAGAAGACATCGCCGACTTTCTGCGCGAAGTCGACGATTTCATAGAAGCAAAAATAAAACCCCTGGAAGAAGCGGACGACAACAGGCGTTTCTTCGATCATCGTCGCGAGGACGCGCGCACCGACTGGGATCGCCAGGGCCTGCCCAATGCCGAATGGGAGCAGCTGCTGCACCGCGCCAAGCAGCTGGCGATCGAGGCCGGCATCTACAGCTACCGCCTTCCGCGCGAGCACGGCGGACGCGACGGCAGCCACCTGGGCATGGCGATTATCCGCGAACACCTGGCGGCGAAAGGCCTGGGGTTGCACAACGACCTGCAGAACGAGCACTCCGTGGTAGGCAACAACGTCGGTCTGCTGTTGATGCTGGAGTACGGCACACCCCAGCAGCAGGCGCAGTGGCTGGACGGTTTGAAAAACGCGACGGCCGGTTTCGCCTTTGGCATTACCGAGCCGGCCCACGGCTCGGATGCGACCCACATGGAAACCGGCGCCGTCCGCGAGGGCGACGACTGGATTATCAACGGTGAGAAGACATGGAACACCGGCGTGCATGTCGCCCAGTGCGACATGGTCATGGCGCGCACCTCGGGCGAGCCGGGTGATGCGCGCGGCATCACCGCGTTCATGGTGCCGATGGATGCACCGGGCGTGGAAGTCCAGGAGTACCTGTGGACATTCAACATGCCCACCGATCACGCTCACGTCACGTTTAGCGACGTGCGCGTGCCCGACAGCGCAATCTTCGGCGGCGAGGGGCGCGGGCTGCAGGTGGTGCAGCATTTTTTCAACGAGAATCGAATTCGCCAGGCGGCGTCGAGTCTGGGCGCAGCGCAGTACTGCATCAACGAGGCGGTTGAATACGCCAAGGCGCGCAAACCCTTCGGCAAGCCACTGGCGACCAACCAGGGCATCCAGTTTCCGCTGGTCGATCTGCAGGCGCGCTGTGAAATGCTGCGCGCGTTGATCCACAAGACTGCGTGGCTGATGGACAGGGACGGGGCATTCAGCGTCTCCGACAAGGTATCGATCTGTAACTACCAGGCCAACCGCCTGTGTTGCGAGGCTGCCGACACGGCGATGCAGGTGTGCGGTGGCATGGGGTATTCACGCTACATGCCTTTCGAGCACATCTACCGGCACCATCGGCGCTACCGCATTACCGAAGGCGCGGATGAGATACAGATGCGGCGCGTGGCCGGCTACCTGTTCGGCTTCATGAGCCAGCAAAAACCCAAGGGAGTCAGCTGATGTCCGGCGCACAGGATTTGACCGCAGGTCTTGCGAACGCGCTGGCCGGTGTACTGCCCGGCTTCAAGGGCGTAGCGCGGTGTGACCAGCTCACTGCGGGTGCCAGTCAGGAGACGTTCCGGGTACAGGTCGAGACCAGCGATGGCGAGCGGCTGTTCGCGCTGCGACGCAGTCCCGGAGTAAGCGAAGGCGAATCCGTGCCGGGCCAGATGGCGCTGGCGACAGAAGCGCGCCTGCTGCAGTTGGCAGGACAGGCCGGCATCCCGGTGCCCGGTGTCATCCATGTACTGCGCGCCGAAGACGGGCTGGGCCAGGGTTACCTCATGGAATGGCTCGAAGGCGAGACCCTGGGCCAGCGTATTGTGCGCTCTGAATCACTGGCGCAGGTGCGACCGCAGCTGGCGCGCCAGTGTGGGGAATCGCTCGCACGGATACACTCGATAGAAGTCGACACAGAACTTGAGTCGATGCTGCCGACCATCGCGCCGGCCACGCTGATCGAGGAAACCTGGGCGGCCTACCGCGCTCTCAA
>CAYGOX010000013.1:0-16575 GCA_964351485.1 uncultured Halioglobus sp. | reverse complement strand
TGCCTCAACCGATGATCGATTACGCCGCGCGCTGGTTACTGGAAAACCTGCCCACGCAATCGAGGCGCACCCTGGTGCACGGCGATTTCCGCAACGGAAACCTCATGATCGACGAGAGGGGAATTCGCGCGGTACTGGATTGGGAACTGGCGCAGATTGGCGACCCGGTCCGCGACCTGGGCTGGCTGTGCGTCAATTCCTGGCGATTCGGGCAGGCCGATTTACCGGTCGGCGGATTCGGCACGATCGAAGCTTTGCTGGAGGGCTATGAGTCGGTTTCGGGTATCGAGGTACCGCGTGAGGAGATCACCTACTGGCAGGTGTTCGGCTCGTTCTGGTGGTCGGTGACCACACTGTGTATGGCCTCCACCTGGCGGACCGGTGAGACACCGAGCCTGGAACGGCCGGTCATCGGTCGGCGCTCATCCGAGGGCCAAATGGACTGCGTCAACCTGCTCATACCGGGTGATTTTTCGGTTCCCGACAAGCCCGCGCTGGATGCCGGAACGCAGTTACCCATGCCGGCGGAACTGCTGGAGGGTGTGCGCGCGTTCCTGCGCGAGGACGTGGCCAGCAGCGCGCAGGGCCGCGAGGCCTTCCTGGCAAAGGTTGCAGCCAATTCACTGGGTATCGCGCAGCGCGAGTTCCTGCTCGCACCAGAGCTTGCACGCGAGGAGCATGCGCGATTGCAAACCCTGCTGGGCAACGGCGATCTGGATGCGCTGCGCCGGCAACTGGTGGAAAAACTGCGTGGCGACTTCGCCCTGGACACGCCGGGCCTGGCGGACCACCTGCGACAAACCGTCGCCGGCCAGCTGGCCATCGACCAGCCCCACTACACCGCCCTCGCCCACCAACCCAATTAAGGGGACAGTTTACTTAATTCCCGCGCTTGCCTAATTAAGGGGACAGTTTACCGAACTCGCGCCGGGGCGAGTTCGAGGCTGCACTAATCGGCAGATGTCTCCAACACCGCGTCCATTGAACCGGGAAGCTCCTCATACTGGGGAAACTCATCCGTGATTTCGTACCACGGTGACCTGGAACCCACGTAGATGTGACCGACGCACTGGTTTCGGGGTGCCTGATCGAGACCGCCCAGCGGCACACCGATAACGTCCGGCCTGTCGTCGTAGAGACTGACCAGATTCGACCCGCAGCGCGAACAAAACGTCTTGACGACCGACTCGGACGAATGAAATCGCGCCAGAAGTTCCTCGCCGCTGATCCAGTGAAACCGGGAGGCCTGCACCGTGGCACGGGTACGAAAAGCCGCTCCGTGCCAACGACGGCACTTGGAGCAGTGACAGTTGTAAATAGGACCGAGCGAACCCTCTATTCGGTACTGAATGCCTTCGCAGAGGCAGCGACCGGTCAGAACCTGCATGGGACGTCTCCGTGATTGATCGCGTATATCGAAGAACTACACCGTACTACACCTGGGCAAGATCACCCGAGTAGGAAATAAGCGTGGCTTTCCTGACCCCAAACTCGCTATCCAGACTGGAGACAAAGGTTGCATCCGCCCCTGTCAACTTAACCTCAGCGGTGATTTCGGTGTAGGCAGGATTGATCGTCTTGGATTTGAGCGCATACCGGTCAACGGAGCGCCTTACATACTGAAGAGCGTCCTCTTCCGAAGACCCTTTCTCGATCTGGAGCACCAACAGGTAAGGTGTTTCTTCGTCGTCTTTCCGCGTAAGCGCGAAAATCGTTATCGACATTACAATCGAGCCAATAATTGTCAGGGTGAAATAACCCACCCCATTGCCAATACCCACTGCTATCGCCCAGAAAATGAAGACCAGATCGACGGGATCCTTTATCGGCGTTCGAAAGCGGACAATGGATAGCGCACCAACCATGCCCAGAGAAAGAATAAGGTTGCCACTGATGATCATAATGACCATGGTGACGACCATGGCGATAGCGATGAGTGACACATTAAAGCTGCGCTGATAAAGCACACCCTGGAACGTCCTTCGATAAACGTAAAAAATAAAGGCACCCAGAAAAAAGGACATGCCCATATTCACCAGTATTTCGATCGCCGAATATCTTTCCATTCCGCCCCCTGTCGCCAGGAAGCCTTTTTGAAAAATATCCGCAAAATTCAGGGTTTGTCCTTCGTCCATACGCCTAGTTATCCTCCCACTTATGCGCTTTGAAAAACCGCCTACCGAGCGTATATTTGCTGATCGCACATCGCTCGAACGACCCGGGCTGCACGATACTTCGGATATGATCCGGCAGATATTCGTCGTACTTTATCTCCAGAATCTGCTTGCCTTCGAGTATCACCGGGAGCATGTGCATATCCGCCGAAAAAAGGTCGAAGTCAGTATTATTCGACCTGAGATTCTTATCCATTGTTATTCTCAGGTTGAAGAGATCCATCATATACGCATCCCGGTCGTAGTCCACAACTACTGTAGGACGATAACTGTGCTGGGTAAATTCAATGTACGCCTTGTTTAGAACCGGATTGCTGTAGCCAAGCATCTCCTGAAAGTCACCCTGTATGATTCTTTCGGCACTCTCTCGCGATATGCTGGCAGACTCCTTCACTATCTGGCTGTTGAATTTGCTCTTTATTTCGAACTTGACGACTTCAGATTGCGTATCGTAAATCCGCAACCTGAATTTTCGTCGATACAGGGTACCGGACTGCTTTTCATAGAGACATTTATCATCATAGGAATCAAAGTAAAGACTGCGAATAAAATAGCCAGCGTCTGTCACACTGTTGGAATCATGCTGAAGAACACCTGCGAGCCGGCGCGCAAGCCCGGCACACTCAGCATCACTGATGTAATACTTCAATTCGCTCCTGTTGACGGTCAGATTATTCAACGGAATCTCACTCTGTCCTCGTACTCAGTGCTTATTGGACCGGCTGGCAGCAAGAGCAGCCGCTTCGCCGGGAAAGTGCCTGTTCAGCAGCTCCGCGCCGATCGCCGGAATAGATCCTGCTGAATCGCTCGAATCAAGCACACTCACGCTGGCAGGCACATCCGGCTCCGGCAGCCAGTCCACCACGGCATGTGAAAGAACAATCTCCGAGCGCTTGTCAGCTCGCGCGGTTGTCGCGTTACCCACCACCTTACTGTTACTCACAATCAGTGAACCGCCATCACCGTATTGCCAGTTTTTCTGATAAGCATGCAGGCCGAGCTGGTTGTTCCCGATCACGGAGTTGTACACCAGCGCCTGAGACGCGTCCTTGCTCTCTAAACCGATAGCGTTATTGATGAACTCACTGTCGACGACAAACAATCTGGAGTTTTCTCCGATTGAAATCGCCTTATCACCGGAACCTGTTATGCGGGTATCTTGTAAAAACGCAGTGGAGGTCATCAAATCGATAGCATCATTGCCGCTATCAACAAACCGTGTCGCCAGAATCCTCGCTGTCGAGATATCCAGATCGATCGCATCCGACAACGAGTTTTCAAAGACACTGTTGTCAATCAGCAGCTCACTGTAAACCGTGTGAAGCATGTCATCGGTTTCGCGGCTATTGCGGAACAGTGAGTTGCGAATTTCAACGCCCTTTACATTATGCACCGAGAGCATTGCGGTATATTCGAACAGATCAGCTTTAACACCGCTGCCATTTTCGAAAATGCAGTGCTGTAGCACCGAACCATCACTACCTTCATCTTTCAGGACAACCGCACCCCACACACTATCAGCTGCGACTGAAGTAAATACGATGGGCGCTTCTTCTGTACCTATCGCTGTCAGCTTTCCCTTTAGACGCAGGCCTGCCCCGCTGGCAAACTGAATGCGTGTGCCGGGCTCGATAACCAGGTCGCGCTCGATCGTCTGAAATTCAGTTACCGTTTTTACACCGGAAAACACCAGAGGAGCTTCTATGGGACGCTGTGGGACAATGTTTTTCTGACCGACAAACTCCACCGGGGCAATTTCATCTGAGCGCGACACTGGCTGCAATTCTACCCCGGCGCCCATCGGTACTACCGCTACTGAACGCACCGCAGAGGCAGCCGCCGACCCGATCAACAGGTCAAACGTTCCGCTGGAAAAACTGTGGCTGCCACTCTGCATAAAAGTCCCTGGGAACAATTTCTCCATGTGCGAATTCGGGAACAGACGTTGCTCAACGATAAGGGTATCGCCGTCTGTTCTGGTGACAGAGGCCAGGTCGCTTTCCAGCCACTGACCATCCAGCCTGTAGCGAACGCGTAGGTTGTCCGCCGATACTCCCGAAGAGAGCTGGATACGCACCTCCTCTACAGGCATATGGGCTATGCGCAAACGCAGCCCATCCTCGGGTAAAGCATAGGTATAGTCACCAGGCTGCCCCACCGTCGCCAACTTCACCTCTTCAAGCGTGTTCTGCATGAGCTGCCTGAAGTCTGAGATTTTTTGCAGGACCTCGTCACGACTACGCACTTCGCGAAATACATCTACAAAATAATCAATGCCATCAATCTTCTCTTTAACGAGACGTATTTCTTGATCAATGCGATCCAGATAATGTTGTTGCTGGTGAGTGAAAAACGTTTGCAGGACTTTCTGGCGCTCATAGAGGAAATCATGATTCCTGTACAACGTGTCCATGATAGTCGCCAGCGAGATACCACTTCTGCTGCCATCGATGACCCATTGATCCAACCACCCTATCGAATCCCAGACGATGGGCGTGAAGCGCTCCAGGTAGTGATCATAGCTCAGCTTCCAATTATGCGATTCGTCATGGTGCTTGGATCTTGCGATGTCTGTGAACGCAGCAAACCTGCCAAACATCTCCAAATCGAGCATTTCAACGTCGTCGCGGAGCAAACCCGCGATCATCGCTTCCAGCGGCACTTTACTGTCCAATGCATAGTGGTTATTCGCTGCATCCTTGTCCCAGTTCAAACTGGACACAAACAGCGACTGCTCCAACCCCCAGAACCTGCCGTTTCCGACGTTATCGCCGGAATATATATCACCCGGCATTCGGCTGCGGCGCCGTAGAAATGTCTCGTCTACCTGCTCGACCAGCAGCTTCGCTCCGTCTGTCTTATCGTTGATGCTGACGACAACGAACTCGCTTCGCGGCGCCATCAGACCCAGCGTGTCAGCCAGGATATAGGCTGAATGTGGGCCGAGCAGTTCCGGTGTTTCATGAACAATGAGGTTAAAACTGCGAAGGCCGTTATATGGCTTGCTCTTCTGCGTCTTTATGCGGTATGACTTTTCGCGAAACAGCCAGTGATTGGACGAATCACCGCGATAGCGCAAACTCACCTTTTCGAGATTACCGCCGGGATAGACCATATAGGCCGGCTTGAAACTCTTTCCGCCCAGGGCACTATAGGGCAGGTCTTTGTTCAGTTCGTACAGCGCCTGGTTGTCGACAAACAGACTGACGTCTGCCTCGTTTCTGTCACCGAGTATCGCGTCCTGCAGATTATCAACCAGGTAATAGAAATTCAGTTTCCCGGAATTCCACAGTGCTGACTGAGCGGGAGTGCTGAACTGCAGACCTTCTGCCACGTAAAGCGTATAGGTGCGCGAAAGCCATACCAGAAACAGGATGGCGACTGGCAGCGTGACGAACAGGCTGTATTTCCAGGCTTTCGCTAACAACCTCATTGGCGTCGCCTGCGCTGTTTCGTCAATGGACGACCGGGGAAACGCTGTTCAAACAGACTGATAGCCTCTTTCAACTCGGCTTGGTGGTCTGGGAGCTGACGCAGCACGAGGATGTAGGATCGCAAGGCGCCAATGTCGCGCCGATCAGCGTTTACCCACGCCTTTGCATAGGGCAGCGCTTCGCTGGCATGATCCGAGCCAAGGGCGACTTTGGACTGGATCAGGTTCTGGAGCATTTTTCTTTTGGCCCCGTAGTGCTTATGGTTTTTCCCGATGCGGGACATGCCCTTCAAATAGGATTCAGCAGCGTCCGCAGCCTCCTGGTAATGCTTGTCTACATATAATTGATTAACGTGCTGAATGTTCGAGGTGATTCGCTCGGTGTGTGCCAGCGATATCCTGTTATCGATACGATCAAGCAGCGGACGATTCCACACCCACAGGCACAGCGTAACAACCGCAACGATAGTGAGCAGTAGTGAAACAAAACGCAACAGCTGCATCGGGTTCAGGCTATGCTGAAAATACGCTCGCACACTCTACCGCCTGACCTGAACATCAGGCGCCATTCCGGGGTGTCCTGGCAGCCTGTTTTTAAAAGTCGCCATATTGTTATTTGAATCGGATTAGCGATACTCAATCGTACCATTCCAACTTCCACTTGTAAGCGACAATACCCCGCTTTTATTTCAGGCGTGATTTAGCTAGTCGACTTTGCGATTGCATTCGAACCAGCCCGGGCTTTCGAACCCCGCATACGTCCCTTCGAAGCGACAGCGCACAAGCGAGCGGCGGTATTCGGTACGCTTGGGTGTGCTGAAGGTGTGCGTGATATCAATCTCTGTGCCCGTAATCGCTTTCAGGTCGCCCGACACAACGGTACCTTCCTCGCTGTCAAGCGAGAAACTGCCCGCAACGGCCTGTTCGGGCGAAGCGGCGTCCAGTTCAACACGAAAATCGACATCAGTCAGGTTGACCATGTCGCCGTCGGTGGGTTTGAAATAGCCCATTTTGATGGGCGGCCAGTCGGGTATCTGAACAACCGTGGCCTGAAAACTGAACTGCGGATTGTTCATCACTAAAAACGACCACTCCATCTCCCAGGGCCGGGGACCCCAGGAATGATCCCGCTCTCCGCGTACTTGCTCGGCGCCTTGCATAGAATCCACAGCGTACTCGCAACGCGCCTGGATCGGTTGCTCATAACGGTTGGTGGAGAACCCTTCTGCGGTATGACTCTCCACTTCTCCAGCGCCGCGCGAGTGCGGTGCGCCCAGCGCCTCCAGTGCCAGATTCACTTCGACGGGCAGCACCATGCCGAGACGCTCGCCGGCGATGACACGCGCAAAGCCACTCACCTTCAGGGTACCGGTTAATAGCGGATCACGCGGTTCGTAGCTGAACGCAAGCCCCCAGCCTTCGTAGGAGAATGAGGTCTTCCCGGATTCAAGTTGCAGCTCTGAAAATGGCAGGCGGTACTCCTCAATCACCAGCCATTCCTGGTTGTGATAGAGAAACAGCCAGAACAACACGCGGTTTTGTACCGGGTGCCACCCCACTCTGCAGTGGCCGGCAAAACTGCCATCCTCGTTGTACCAATCGAAGAAGTAGGATTCGTTCCAGTCAGCATGATCAGGGCTGAACGGATGGGTAAACTCGTCAGCGCTTTCAATTCCGAACTGGTTAATATCAAAATCCGTACTCATTACTCTGCTCTCCTTTGCTCTTTTTCTGCTTATTGACAGACCGGAATAGCCTGCCTGGACAACCACCGTCTACCTGGGCGCTGTGAACACGGCCCGACACCAGTTTTCCCGCCACCTCTCTCGTTTTTCCCCTGGCGACTGGGACGAGAAATCGACCTCTTTATGCGAAGGAAACTGATCGCAACGGGCAAGGCTGTGTACATTGATCGCACCGTAAAGTTCAGAAGCAATGCTGGCAGTGACCAACACGACTTCCCCACACCGGACGCATTCGTGAAACTGTGCCTGGCCGCTACCATGCGTGGTAACCGTGGTCTGCCGGGGGTCGCGGACACTGACTTCAACGACCGTGCCGGATTTCGATACATAGGCCGCCCCCTTCTGGCTGCAATATGAGCAACCACAACGCCGGGGCACAAGGCTCAAATCCCTATTGCGCCACACCAGGGAAATGTTTTTGCAGCGACAGGCTCCGAGCAGGGTCATGGAGTATCAACGATTACGGGCAATTACGGGGACAGTTTACTTAATTCCCATGCTGCCCGGGCCGGGCAATCAAGTAAACTACCCCTGGAATGCATTCATGTACGTCCCGAGGTCGAAGTAGTCCCTCCACACCTGAATCTTGCCGGACTTAATCTCGAATACTCCAACGCAGGGCAGATCGACATCGCCCTGTGGCGAGCGTGTTCTGTCTATACGTTCGCACAGCACAGTATTGCCGGATTCGACAATATTGATTATTTCCCAGTCGGTGGAGGTCCAATTGGCAATAAAGTTTTCTATAAAGTCTCGAATCTTGTCCCTGCCTACGATCGGCTGCATGGGCATATTGTGGTATGAGCCATCCTCTGCGAAATAACTTGCCAGCAACTGCGCGTCAAGACTGCTCCAATCCGAAATGAATTGCCGGATCAATTGCTCGTTCGACATGCTTCCTCCCCGTCAGCACTTGTTATCAGTAAGAATCTGGTCGATAACCTCTACAAACTGTGTATCGAACTCCTGCTTGGACTGTTCCCAATATCGCGCGCCACCCGGTGTACTGAGGATTCGGACTATGACGTATTTTTGGCTTTGCCAGGCTTCATCAGACAAGTCTGCATATCGGTACTGAGAGTAGAAATTCCAGATCGCCCACAGCATATTCGAGACGATATTGCGAAACCTGTAGGCCTGAACTTCATCCAGTTCATCGGGTCGACTGCTGCCCAATAGAAAAAGCTCGCTCAGTTCCTCACTATTGAACATCTCACTGCGTATCAGTGAGGCAGCCTGAATGCTTGAATTAAGCGCCGCAGCTCGCAGTGCGCCGGTATTCTGGCGAATCTGTCTCGCCAGATAGACGAGCGTCACCAGCACAGCTAACGCGCCAATTATTTCACCCACCGCTCCAATCGCATCCCAATCCATGCTTTCCTCCGGCCTGGCAACGAGAATGGGTACAGTTTACCTGACTCGGTATGTCGTGCATCTCCCCGACAAGCACATCTCCTCCAGGAAACACCCGCTCCGAACAGAACCAGTCTAGCGCACTTTCCTGCACTCAACGGACTCGGGATAACCTGGCCTCTACAGAAGACCCATCCGCTTGATATTCAGGTATTCGTTCACGAGACCAATGTGCAACAGCTTGGGCCGCACATCCGCAACAAACACGCCTGAACCACGCAATTGTGCCACCAGGCGGTCGTGCGCCGACTGAAATCCAATCGATTCACAATAGTCCAATGCCTCGCCAAACGTGGACACGGGGGTCTGCAGCGTTTGGTCCAACAGCTCATTCCGCAAGCTGGCGACCAACACGAAGTGTTTCCGCCGCAGCAAAGCAACCGCTGCTTTCAGGTCTTCACTGGATTCCTGCTGCACATTACTGACAATGACAAGCAGAGAGCGTTTGGTATACCGCGCTAGCAGGCGCTGCGCCGCCCCAAGATAATCACTACTAGACGTGGAACTGTGCAAATCAAACAACTGGTTCAGAAGTTGATTGGTCACCTGCACACCTTTACCGGGACTGAGCCATCGCTCCTCGCCCGCAAAGCTCATCAGACCGACTGCATCACCCTGGCGCAGGGCGATATACGACGTGACCAAAACCGCGTTCAAAGCGTGATCGAAATAACTGATAGCTTCGTCCTGGTTCCGCATCAGCCTGCCACAATCGAGCAGGAAGACCAGATTCTGGTCGCGCTCACTCTGGTAATCCCGGGAGATCGGCTTGCGATACCGGGCGGTTGCCTTCCAGTCGATTTGCCGTATGGCGTCGCCCTCTCGAAATTCGCGCAACTGGTGAAAGTCGCTGCCGGTCCCCCGTCGCTGCTGCAAATGAATGCCGACATTGGCAAGGTGCTGTTCCAGCCCAACGCTCGCAATATGAGACACCGCCAGAAAATTCGAATACACCCTGGCACTGCCAGGCTCGCCCGATCGGGTCTGGCGCTGCCACAAGCCCCAGGGCGTCCGGATTCGCAGGAAACACAGGCCGAAGTTTGCAAGACCACGCTCATAAGGCGTGATCGTGTACTCGATAGTTTTTGCGCTCTGCGCGGGAATCTGCAGTTCGACAGGCATTTTGCTGGTATGCACATTGGGTGGATAATCATCGATAAACTCGACGTGCACGGGTCTACGGCTCGGGTTGTCTATCGAGACCGAGACCCTGGATTTCGCGCCCAGTGCAAGGCTCGAGGGCAAGGTTCGGCGCACTGTCACGTCGGCAAGCCGCCATCCTCTCACAGCATCGTAGACGGCCACTACACACAGTAACGCAAGCAAGCCCAACCACACACCCTCCAACACACCGCCACCCTCAGGTGTCGCCGTGGTCAAGTCGGAATCAACTTCCAGTAGCCGTCCTGCGAAAACGAGGATCGAACCCAACAGCAAGACGCCGAAGAGGCGAATCAGTTTGTTGCCGGGAATCACAGGCGAGGCGCTTCAACCGAGTCGACTACCTGTTTGAGTGCGTCATCCACACTCAACCCGTCTATCTCCATCTCAGGCGACAGCGCGACCCGGTGCCGCAACACCGGATAAGCCATGACTTTTATATCATCGGGCACCACATAGTCGAGCCGGTTCATCAGCGCGCGCGACCTGGCGCAGCGCAACAGCGCAATGGATGCGCGTGGTCCTGCCCCACCGGCAAACATCGAGTTGTGTCGCGTCGCACGGACCAGTCGCACCGCATAGTCGACCACCTGGTCATCAATCACAATCGCAGACGCGAGCTTTTGCAAAGCGAGTATCTGGTCCGCCGAAACAACGGCGGAGCGATCCGCAAAGGCGCTGGTATCGTTGACCTGGTGGGTCGTCACGAGCTTACTCAGTGCCATCTCATCATCGTGCGCCGGATAATCCATCAGTACTTTCAGAAGAAATCGATCCAACTCCGCGGCGGGCAAGGGGTAGGTGCCATCCTGTTCAATCGGGTTTTGCGTCGCCATAACAAGGAACGGGACAGGCAGGGACTCGGTGTCGCCCTCCAGGGTGACCTGGCGCTCCTGCATCACTTCCAGTAACGCTGCCTGCGTTTTGGCAGGAGCACGGTTGATTTCATCGGCCAACAAAAAGTTGGTAAATACCGGACCACGTCGCAGACGGAATTCACTGTCTTTCATGTCATACAGGACATGCCCGGTGATATCCGAGGGCATCAGGTCCGGCGTAAACTGGATACGTTTGAATTCTCCGCCAAAGCTGTTGACCAGGAGTCGTGCAAGCAAGGTCTTACCGAGCCCAGGCACACCCTCGATCAGCACGTGACCATTTGCCAGCAGCGCGATCAGAAGCTGCTCGACCACCTCCGACTGACCAATCAAATCCTGGTTAATGCGATTCTTGAGTGTGAGCAGCAGCGCGCTGGCCTGCTCATTCGACATTTCATCGACAGCCGAGGTGTCCGCATCGTTCATAGTGAGTACCCTATCGTCTGTAATCGTTGAATTTTTTCCAGAAAGGCGTCCGCCGAAGCCGTGTCGCCCGGCGCCATACAGTCAGCGACCTGTTGTGGATCCATATCAGCGCGCGCAGCCAGCAGTCGTATCCGCGCGGCAGCGTCAGCGCGGGCGTAATCATCGATACTCCGTATCGCCTGGTGATGCACGCGCTCCTGCGCCCTGGCGAGCAGCACTGCAGATTGATCATGACGCCACAGGAACTGTGCGCTGGCATGGATGTGTTCGGCCAAGGAGCGACGGACGTGGGTGCGCACCGGTGTAACCGGGCCAAACCGCCTGGCGTTGCGAAGCACCCACAGCACCATGACCATCGAAAATCCGATCAGGATTTCCGGGGCATTGCGAAGCGTCAACTGCCAGAACGAAGGGACTCTGGCAGCGTAAAAAATGGCGATACGTTGCGCACCGTCGCAAAGCATTTCCCACAAGTATGCGTGATCGAACAGCGCAATGTCTCCCGACTCAAAAATCCGCGGTGAGGAGAGGACAGTGACCATCCCCTGGCCGACATTCATCTGCATAATGTGGGCGCCATATTGGTCACCGCGCCAAAAAAACGGTGTGTACTGGTCAGTGGCCTGCTCGTTTTGTTCACGCAGCGTCGGATGCCAAATCCTGAGGTCTTCGCGAAAATACACCGCAAACTCGCCTTCTGCGTCAAAATTGGGAATCAACGTGATCAACTCTGCATCGATATCCTTCTCTCTAGCTGCGATTTGTTCCGCCGCTGTCAGCTCATGAAGCCCATCCAGGCGGCGATTCTCCCTGGTGATGTCTGCATTGAGCTGTTCCAGTTGTTCCGCTAAAGAAATACTGGCGTCGCACTCAGCGTCATTACAGTCCGGATCATCCGCATCATTCGTGTACATCTGCCAGTCGTAGAAAACCATAAAGCCGAGGCGCCTCAGCAGTTTGTCGCTGGATTCCGCGGTTATTTCAAGGGGCTCGTCATCGGCGGCACCGCCGGAGGCGTTTGCCGCTTGCGCGGCGAGAATCAAGTGACCACCGGCCTCCAGCCAGGTGATCATCTGCTCGACACGCGCATGGGTGAGAATGTGACGACTATCGCTCAGGAAGATCGTGTCATAGTTTTCCAGGAGGTGTTCATCCTGGACGCTATCGAAGGCCTCCACATCCTTCCCGAGGCGTTCCAGGTAGCGCTGAGCGGCTAGAAAAGGGTTGATGATCGCCTCGCGTTGGTACCCGAGGTCGATCTCCTGCTCGTAATACTCAAACTTGGTGTAAAACACCCAGCCGGCAATGCCGCACATCACGACCAAACAGAGAACCAGAACCAGGCTACGCATCCGCAAACACCTTCTGCCAGTCGTCACACAGAGCCAGTATCGTTGCATCGCTCGGAACTCGATGACCGTAGGCAATGCACTGCCAACACTGCGTAATACGCTCGGTGTAAGCCGTCAGTGCCTCACGGCGCCGCTGCGCGACGATTTGCACGCACTCGCCTTCTGTATCACTGTCGGAGAACCGGAAGTTGTGGCGATGAACCAGTTGTGACAACAAGCCGCGATACAGCAGGCTAATGGCTGCTCTGTGATCGCCTTTACGCCAGGTCGCCGCGACCACGCCCGGTATATCATCTGGCAGATTCTCTCGCCGGATATCCAGCCCAAACATCGCCCTGGGCGGCTCGCGAGTTTCTGCGGGTGTCAGGGGAGGTTTTATCAACTCGCCAAGCTCGCCGCGATAGCGGTACACCAGCCAGAGCAAAAGCAATCCAACGCACACCCACGCCACCACTTCCAGAGACAAGACCAGGGTATCCAGCGTCTCCGACTCCCCGTCCCACAGCCCAAAAAGTGGTGCGATAAAGTCGAAAAAGTCGATAAGCCACTGGGGGATGGTGTCGGGCTCCGAAGACTGGGCATCCTTCAGTCTCCAACTCCCTACCGTTTCCATCTGGTGAAAAACACTGTCCTCTTTTACTTCGAGAATCAGCGCTTTCGCCTGTGCTTTCTCGGCGACAGCGTCACTGGTCGTGTCCGCGCTCGCCGGCGGCACTGGCTGTACCAACACCACAAGGAGCAGGGGCGCAATCAGGCTGACGAACATACCGCCACGACCGGTAGCACGGCTCGCCAGGTGACGAAAGCGCACTTCGATATCCCAGGCCTCCAGTTCTATCCGTCTACTGATGTAAAGCGCAAAACCCGCGATTGCATAAAAAGGTCCAACGAGCGCGATGCAGAAAAAATACACCACGTTATACAGCCAGCTTGTCAGCATGTTGTCCGACAACCACCAGTCCATCAGGTTAAACTCAACAAACGCGGGCAACATCATGTAAGCAAACATAAAGCCGCCGGCAATCAGTACCGCTTCAACGTGAACCAACACCAGGGTAAGCCACGTTGCCGGGCCACTGTAACGTCGATGCAGAACGCTCATACGTGTCGTACGGGCATCTCCCTTGAGGCCTTCGAGCACCGTCAGTGGCAGGTCAAACGAACGGGTCAGGCTGAATCGTCGCCAGGTCAGCGACGCTACCAGGTCGGCGCGATAGAGCCCGGGAAGCGCCCAGATTATCTCGCGCACCGAAGGTGTCTGGTCAAACAGGCGTCGACTTGCCACGTACAGCGGACCACGATCGAATAACGGCTTCAACCACCAGACGATATACACCGAAGCAGCGCCATACGCGTGGAATACGACCGAGCTGACCGTGAACACCACAAGCGCGGGCACGGCCCAACTGACGAAGGCAAGCCACCACCATCGGCGTGCCATTGCGAACCCCAAATCGATCGCCTCCCAGGGCGACCGGATATGGGCATCGATTTGCAGTTTAGCGAGATCCACGAGTGCGCCCCGCGTAGATGCAGTAGATCGCCACGATCACCCAAAGTAACGCCCCGATGCCGAGTTTAACGGTAGTCGGTACTGCGGTACTGGAGGACCAGAACGCCTCGAGAAAGGCAGCACATACCAACATCAGCGTCGAGCCATAAATGACCAGGATCGCGTCCTTCCCGGATGCCTGCAGCGCCGCAATCCTGCTCATAGAGCCGGGCTTGATCAGTGCGTGACCCAGCATGAGCCCGGCCGCACCGCTAAAAACGATAGCGGTAAGCTCAAAGGCGCCATGACCAATTACAAAGGAAAAAAAGGCCTCGCCGTAGCCCAACTGTGCGACGTGACCGCTGACACCCCCAATCAGAAAGCCGTTTACCAACAGGAAAAAAACGGCTCCAAGACCAAACAGCAAGCCGCCGGCGAAGGTACGGAAACTCACGCCAATATTGTTTTTTATGTAGTAGCCGAACATCAGAAAATCATCGTCAGAGCCGCGAGCGCGCCCGAGTTTTTCGGCCTCGGCCCCGTACATGCTTTCAAAGTTCCGCACTTCCTCGTGCGACATCAGGCTGTACACCAGCTCCTCATTGGCAAAGCACGCCATTGCTAATGCCAGCAGGGGCAGGAGGAAGATCGCGCCGGACAACGCGACGAAACGTCTATTACGTCGCAGAGCGTCGGGAAACTGCCAGGCTATAAACTGGAAGATGCGGTTGTTTCCGGGGCGGGAAACGGTATATAGCTGATGGTGACAGCGCACCGCCAACCCATTCAGATATGAGACAAGTTGTGGGCTGTAGTTCCGCGCTTTGGCCAGGGCCAGGTGATGACTCAGTGAGCGGTACTTTGCCGGAAAGTCTGCCGGGTCACCGGGCTGCGTGTGCAAGCAGGATTCGATATCCAGCCAGAGCGGACGGTGTGTCTCCTCAAAACGTTGCTGTTTCATTGTTTGTCACCCAACAGCCAGCAACCCATACCCTGCACGTGACGAACGGCGTCTTCGCCTGTCTTGCCGGTCAACGGCTCGAGGATCGCGGCGAGTTCCTGATTGCGCTGCTCGGAAAGCTGCTCGTGCCGCTGGGCGAAGCCCGTCAGCGCCGTCACTTCCTCGGGTGTAAATCTCAGCGGCGGCGCGACCGGGCTGACAGCGGGCAATGCACCGGAGTGGAGCGATGTATCGCGATACACCACCACTGTACCGGCGGCGAGATCGCCAAACCGCTGGAAGTGCCGACTGACAGTGATAGAAACCAGGCCCAGCCCATACGCCACCGGCAAGAAATCTACCGCGCGTAGCAAATTACGGATTATCGAGGCGGACGGAGAAACCGGTGTCAGGTTATCGTTGACGACGGCGATACCCAGTGCTTTCTTTCCCGGCGTTTGTCCTTCGCGAAAGAGTTCAAAGTAAACGGGGTAGAACCATTCGAGCAGGAAAGAAAGCGCGAGAAAAAACCCTATTCCTGCGTTGCCCATAAAGGACAGGATGAGCACCAGGCCCAGGGTGATTCCCAGGCGTATCGAAATGTCTATGCCATACGCGATGGTGCGGGGTACCGCCCCGGCAAGCTGCACACTGAGGTCGATCGCCTCGGGCGTTTCAACGCGAAACTGCGTATGAACGACACCGGTCGACATCAGTTGGGGCGTCTACTTGAGCGTCGTTCAGCGAGCGGGAGCTGCTAGTCGCGCTCCTCGTCTATCACACAATTGATTTTGTACTGCATATAGAGCACGTTGAAGAAGAATGTCAAAACCGGGCCAAACCAGTTTTTTTCACCCTTAACCGCACCGATATAGTCGTGGATGCGATTCCGAATTTTGAATGCCCAGATGATCACCATGATGCCCGAGACCAGACTGGCCAGACTCAACACAACGATCACCGTATCGCTCATGTCCAGGACTTCAGCGAAGTTGCCCATTGCACCCAGCACATACAACGCAACGGTAGTGGTGACAAAAGCGGAGCCGATGGGCTCACTGGTGTGTGGATTGATTCGTTGGGTGCGGCTATACATCCAGTAAATGCCGTAGATCCCAAGCGTTATGATCGACAACCCCAGAACACCCCAGGCGGAGAATCGATCGAAGACGTCGCTCAGCTGTCCGCCACGCTCAACGCCAACTGCGGCCTCCGGTGTTTTGTACGGGTTATTTTGTTCGTTTTCCATAACGGCCGCTCCCTTGACTGAGATGAAGTCATCCTCCCTGAGACCACGGGCCCAGAGATACCGCGATGCCTCGCAACAGCCTACCACAAATCACTACCACTTCGACTGGCCAGGCCGTGACCTGGTATCGGTGCCGCGCGGGGAGATAAGTGTTTTTGGAGGGGGAGAGAGTTAAGTAAACTGTCCCCTTAATTAATTAAGTAAACTGTCCCCATAATTGGGGCACAAAAAAGGCCACCCGGTTGGGTGGCCTTTTGTGTGATTACTGACACATAGCTTACAGTAAATACCGGAGACATGGTTTACACATTT
>CAYGOX010000012.1:23210-25025 GCA_964351485.1 uncultured Halioglobus sp. | reverse complement strand
GGGGCGATGTTCGCGACCGCCAACGACACCCCGGTGCCGCTGGACATGCTGATTTATACCTTTGAACCCAAGACGCTGTCGCTGTGGGTACTGGGCGCTTTCGCACTGGGCGGTGTCCTGGGCATGTTGGCCTCATCGGTCATTCTCCTGCGCATGCGCGCATCGCTGGGCAGCGCCCGCCGCCAGCTCGGCAAGACCCGCGATGAGCTGGAGAAGGTCCAGGGGGGCGCACCGGCCGCCGAGGTCGCATGAGTCAACCGGTTATTGTCGCGCTCGACTACCCGAGCGCCGAGCAGGCCCTTGCGCTGGCACGCCAGCTCGACCCGCAGCGCTGTCGGCTCAAGGTCGGTAACGAGCTGTTCACCGCCGCCGGCCCGGCACTGGTCGAGGCGCTGCATACGCTGGGTTTCGAAGTCTTTCTCGATCTCAAGTTTCACGATATCCCCAATACCGTCGCCGGCGCATTGCGCAGCGCAGCCGCCCTTGGCGTCTGGATGGTCAACGTTCATGCCAGCGGCGGACGCCGTATGCTGGAAGCGGCGGCCGAGGCTGTTGCGTCCAGTGCCAGGCCACCATTGCTGATCGGTGTTACGGTCCTGACCAGCATGACAGACGAGGATCTGGCAGAACTGGGTTATAGCGAGACAGCGCAGGCGCGCGTGGTGCGTCTGGCGCGACTGTCCGCAGACTGCGGGCTGGATGGCGTGGTCTGTTCCGCCCAGGAGGCGCCGGTGTTGCGGGCGCAACATCCACAGGCGGACTTCTACCTGGTGACACCCGGTATTCGCCTGGCCGGGGATGACGCCGGCGACCAGCGACGTGTCCTGACTCCCGCCGAGGCGCGCGCAGCGGGTGCGGATTACCTGGTCATCGGGCGCTCCATTACCGGTGCGGACGACCCACTGGCCGCACTGGCGCGCGTGCACAGCGACCTGCAGTTGGGCACGTAACATCAAATACGCCCGGTGGCCTACGCCACTCACTGGGCGATGCTACACTCTCCTCGTGGTACGGATGTCTGCACGGATGCAGTCAACAGTTATATGGAGATAACGCTATGAATCACGCATTACACCCCGATATCAGTTCCCGACCCAGGTCGGCTTCACCCCTTGCACCCGATCCGGCAGCAGCGCGCATGGCCCTCGCCATCCTGGCGCTGCTCCTGCTGTTAACCGGTATCAGTGTGACGAGCATGCCCGTCGCCGCTGATCCGGCCACCGATCCGGTGCGCGAGAAAGTGGTCAATATCAATACGGCGGATGCCTCGACGCTGGCCGTGGCACTGCGCGGTGTGGGTGAATCGCGGGCAAGGGAAATTATCCGCCACCGCGAAACCTACGGCCCGTTCGCATCGCCTGAGGAGCTGCTCGAGGTGAAGGGTATCGGCAAGTCCACCCTGGAGCAGAACCGGTCCCGAATTACACTGGAATAAGCAGGGCGCATCCGTATCATGAGGGGGCAGTAGCCCCCTTTTTCCCGGATAAGTGACCCATCGCAGTGAAATGTTTTGTCACGGGCGCGACAGGTTTTGTCGGAAGCCGTCTTGTCCCCCATCTCGTTGCGTGTGGTCACGAAGTTATTGGCAGCAGCAAATCGGGTGCAACGTTGCCCTGTGGCACCGCGACTGTCGCACTGGATATCGCGAATGAGCCCCTGCCTGCGGCGCTGTTTGAGGGCGTCGATATCGTCGTACACCTGGCCGGCATTGCACATCAACGCGCCAGCGAGGCCGATTACGAACAGGTCGTCACAGGCGGCACCCGCCGGCTGGCGGAGGCCCTGGTGTCGTCGCTCGGCAACCACCCGGTGAAC
>CAYGOX010000012.1:21746-23200 GCA_964351485.1 uncultured Halioglobus sp. | reverse complement strand
CCGCCGGCTGGCGGAGGCCGCGGCCGCGGCGGGTGTGCAGCATTTTCTTTACCTGAGCAGCGTCAAGGCCATGGGGGCACCCACGTCGCGGCAGCCGCGGTCCGAGCACGAGACGAACGCGGTGCTCACCCCGTACGGGGCGGCCAAGCGCGCGGCGGAGACCGCGCTGCGCGGTGTGCACGAGCAAACACGTCTGTCTGTCACTGTCCTGCGCCCTGCGCTGATTTACGGTGATGGCGCCAGGGGGAACCTGCCCATGCTCGAACGCGCGGTGCGCCTGGGTTTGCCGCGGCCACCCGAGATGGGGCGTCGTTCCATGCTCTCACTCGACGCGCTGTTGCGGCTGATCACCGCGCTCGTGGAGGCGCCGCTGACAGGCCTTCACACGTTTATCGTCTGTGATGACGCGCCCTACAGCACGGCGCAGGTGTATGACCAGCTGCGCTTCAAGCGCGGGTTGTCACCGCGGCGTTCGTGGACGCCGGCCTGGCTCTGGCGCGCGCTGGCCGCGGCCCTGGATACCGTGCAGGGGCAGGGCGCGGAGCCGACGTTTGAGAAGTTGTTCGGGAACGAGGTCTATAGCAATGCAGCGGTCCGTCGGGCGACGGGTTGGCAACCCGGCACGGTACTGACCCACCGGGCGGGTCAGCAGTGAGGTTCCCCGGGTGATCGTGCTTGCGACATTTTGCCTCTCGGTGCTGCTGGGGTGGCTGTACTGCCGGCTGGCAGTGTCGCTGCGTCTGCTCGATACCCCGAATGAGCGCAGTTCCCATGCCCGGCCCACGCCCAGCGGTGGCGGCGTGGCGATTATGCTCGCATTGTTGCTGGGGCTGTTGTTCACACAGTGGCTGACGCCGGCCAATGCGGAGCAGTACCTGGTGTCCCCCTACGGCGCCATGCTCGGTGCGGCGCTGCTGCTCTGCCTGCTCGGGGTGTTCGACGACCTGCGCGGTCTGTCGGTCACGCTGCGCTTTTCGGTTTACGGGGTGGTCTGTGTCGGCATGGCGTGGCTCCTGCTTGGCGGCGGTCGTTTTGGCGACGGCCTGGTGTCGGCGGGCCTCGTCCTGTTCGTGGCGTTCACCATGCTGTGGCTGCTCAACCTGTACAATTTTATGGACGGAATTGACGGTATCGCCGCGCTGCAGACGGTTTCGGTGACGGGGTCCGCGGCGGCACTGGCGTGGCACTCTGGCGCCACGCCGCAGTACATCGAATTTCTCCTGCTCCTGGGCGCCGCGCACGCCGGCTTTCTGGTGCTCAACTGGCCGCCGGCGCGACTTTTCATGGGCGACGCCGGCTCCGTCGCAACCGGTTTCCTGCTCGGCTGCCTGGCGGTGCTGGGAACGGTGCGCGGCGAGCTGAACCCGCTGTGCTGGTTTATTTTGCTCGGTATTTTCGTCGTGGACGCCACCTGGACGCTGCTGCGTCGCATGCTCAGCGGTGAGCCCTTCACG
>CAYGOX010000012.1:0-21736 GCA_964351485.1 uncultured Halioglobus sp. | reverse complement strand
CATCGATCCCACGCCTATCAGCGGCTCAGTAGACATTTTGGGTCACACCGCGCCGTTGACTTCCTCCTCCTTGCGGTCAATCTGGGATGGTTGTTGCCGCTGGCGTACGCGGCGATGACGTGGCCGCAACACGGCCTATTTTTGGTAATTTTGGCATACCTTCCCCTGCTGGCGGGCATGGCGAAAATCGGGCGATTCCCGTAGAATCAAATGCCTTCAAACGGGCGTAATTTCCCGCACATTGCCCGCCGTCAACGGGCATATAGGAGGACACTTGCCGAGTCAGGGTGAGAGCTTTTGGTCACGTTCTTTTGTCGGTTGTGTCGACGCTGTTCGCGACGTACTTGAGAAGGTCGTTGAACTGCCACGGAATATCAAGCAGGCCTGTCTTCTCTCACTGGATATGATTTACGTTGCCGCTGCGATGTGGGCAGCGGTCGCCTTCCGCTACGGACACCTCGACGTCCAACTGGGTTGGACAGAGTACCTCTGCGGCGTTCTCACCATACTTTTCACAGCCGTCGTGTTCCTGCGTCTGGGCCTGTACCGCGCGGTCATCCGTTTCATGGGTCAGCAGGCCATCTGGGCGATCGTTACCGGGGTCACTTACTCGGCCGTCATTCTCGGCGCGGCGGTCTTTGTCACCCGGGCTGAGGTGCCCCGCGCCACGCCGTTCATTTTCTGGGTCTTGTTGCTGCTGGGTATCGGTGGCACCCGGCTGATCGTTCGAGCGTACTACCAGGCCAAACTGCGGAGCATGTCGGAGAACGTACTCATTTACGGCGCCGGCCAGTCCGGGCGCCAGTTGCTCCACGCCCTGCATCACGGTGAGCAGTATCACCCGGTAGCGTTTATCGACGACGACAGTTATCTGCAGCGCTCTGTCATCAATGGCCTGAAAGTGGTGCGCCCGGAAGATATCGCGCACATGATCCACAAGCATGACATTGCGCAAATTCTGCTGGCTATTCCCTCGGCCTCGCCGGAGCGACGCAAGGAAATCATCAACTCGCTGGTCGGTATGCCGGTCCATGTCCGGACGGTGCCGACGATCAACGAATTGCTGGCGGGTGAGGCGAGCGTGAACCAGATTCGGGATGTCGATCTCGACGACCTGCTTGGCCGCGATCCGGTCCCGCCGCATCCCGAGCTGATCGAGCGCTGTATCACCGGCAAGGTGGTCATGGTGACCGGGGCAGGGGGGTCCATCGGTGCGGAACTGTGCCGCCAGATCCTGCTTTCAGGTCCGCGCGAGCTGGTCTTGCTCGATAACTCCGAATACGCGCTCTACACCATCGAGCGCGAGCTGCGCCAGGTGGTCGAGTCACACGATCTCAGTGTGGAAATCGTCGCCCTGCTGGGCTCGGTGCAGGATCGCAAGCGGCTTGAGAGTATCTACCGAACATTCCACGTGCGCACGGTCTACCATGCCGCGGCGTACAAGCACGTACCGCTGGTGGAATACAACATTGCCGAGGGTGTGGCGAACAACGTGTTCGGCACCTGGTACGCCGCAGAAGCGGCGCTGGCCGCCGGGGTGGAAACCTTCGTGCTGGTCTCGACCGACAAGGCCGTGCGCCCAACGAACGTCATGGGTGCGTCCAAGCGCTTTGCCGAGATGATCCTCCAGGGCCTGGCCCAGCAGCACAAGAAGACGGCGACACGGTTCTGCATGGTGCGCTTCGGCAACGTCCTGGGCTCCTCGGGTTCAGTGGTGCCGCTGTTCCGCCAGCAGATCGAGTCCGGTGGTCCTGTCACGGTCACCCACCCTGAGGTGTCGCGCTACTTCATGAGTATTGCCGAGGCGGCCCAGCTCGTGCTCCAGGCCGGGGCGATGGGTACCGGTGGCGACGTCTTCGTGCTCGACATGGGCGAGCCGGTGCGCATTGTCGACCTGGCGCGCCGCATGATTCGCCTGAGCGGTTACGATATGCATCACGACACCGCGGTGGGTGAGCACATCGACATCGAATTTATCGGTCTGCGTCCCGGCGAAAAACTGCGCGAAGAATTGTTGCTGGGGACGAACGTGGCGGGCACAGGTCATCCGATGATCATGCGCGCTGAGGAAGAATACCTGCCCTACGGTGAACTAGAAGGCCTGCTCGCCGATCTCAAGAAGCACTGCGATGAGCTCGATTGCGACGGCATCAGCGCGGTGCTCAGCTATGCTGTCAGTGGCTTCGAGGATCACCAGGTGCGTCACGATCACCTGTGGCGCAAGCGGGCGCATCGCGCGGTGCGCGACAAGGCGTCCAACGTCAAGGAACTGTTCCCGGAAAACTCCCAGCCGACGGTTGAGCGCTAGGGGCGTCAGCCTCTCGTTGCGCTCCGGTTGGCTCCTTGCCGACCGCGGTTAGTCGTCAGTTTCATCCACGTCGAACTGCCCGGTGATACGGCGCCGAACGTGCGACCACGACAGCCCGAGTGCGAGCAGAATCGAAATAACCACCAGCGCTGCCCAGGTCATCGCAGCTGTCGACTCCATATCGAGCCAGCCCAGGTCGATCATCAACCACACCAGGCAGCCGAACAGGGCCGCGCCCAGTGCGATGCCGATCAGGCCGAGGGACCGGAAGGTCGCGCGCAGGAAAATCAGCCAGCCAATAAGCAGAGCGATGCCGGCCAGTGCAATCAGCGGGCCGAAACGGGTGGATTCATCAGTCGCCCACTGGACGAAGGAATACTCGGTGGGATTGTAGGTGGCAAACACCAGGATGATCGCAAAAACCCAGCGAATGAAAAAACCTCCGGCGCCGAACTGACTAGCCATGCTGCACTGCTCTCCTCGATAAGTCATTGCGCCGCACACGCGGCAACAGGATGGTTCGCAGTCTAACCCGTCCCCGCTATTAATCCAGTCCCAGTTCAGGTCAGACGGCCGGCGTCACTGCTCCGCGAGCAGTTGGCAGCGAGCGGCAAAGTGCTCGAGCCGGCGATCGAGGTGCGACAGGCCGCCCAGTCGTTCCGTGAGAATGGCGTTGGCGTCTTCGTGTAGCTTGATGTCCCAGCTGTTCGCCGTCAGGAAGGCGTCGTAGAGCGCGCTGCCCAGCGCCTCCTCAACGCGCGCGATGCGCTCGGCCAGTGTCCCGGTGCGCTCCCCGGCGCTGTTTTGCCTGACATAGGCCAGGTCGATCTGAGCGAAGGTGTCCGCCAGGCGCGCCTCGAACAACACCATGCTCTCGTCATAGCGCTCCACCGTGCCGACCAGCGGCGCGTCGATCAGCGTGGCCAGGGCTGCCTCGTAGCGGGGCCGGTCAATCGGTGTCTTGCCGCTACTGGTGAGGTGGCTGCACTGGAAATTGCGCACCGTCGGTGCGACGTCGTCCTCGAGACGCCAGCGGATGTAATCGGCAAAATCCAGTTCCTTGGCCTTGACCGCGCCGGGGGTAAACGCTTCCTGGCGCCGCTCAAAGGCGTACACCGAGTGGGCCCGGTCCACCGGGTGGCGCAGCAGAACCGCCAGCAACAGTTCGTACGCCTCTGGCTCGGGCAGGGGGAACTGGATGTGGTGGCTGGACAGGGCGCGAACAGATGAATGCTCCGCGAGGTAAGGCCCGAGGAAGCGCGCGCCCTCGCGCATCTTGTCGTCTTCGCGGTGATCCACGAAGGCATCGCCGAACTGTCTTGCCAGGCTCCAGTCCAGTGTCGTTCCGGCATTTTTGAACAGGTGACAATGCAGGAGCACCGATCGCTTGTGCACTGCCGGTTCACCACCGGCGGGCTGTCCCAGTACCGTTTCTAGCGCGCTGCGGATCGTCGCCGGGCTGAACTGCTCGGTGATGACCTTGCGGCCATTGACGGACAGCGTTTGCCACAGCGTCCGCTCGGTATAGAGCTCGACAATCTGGTCGGCAAAAGCGGTTTCCGTGTCGGCGATCAGGGCGTTGTGACCGTCCACGAGTGACATGCCCTCGGCACCGATACTCGTGGTGACAACGGGCAGGCCGTAGGAAAAACTCTGCCCGATCTTGCCCTTCACCCCGGCGCCGTGCAGCAGTGGCGACACAAAGACGCGTGCGTTGTTGAAATAGTCGCTGACGTCCTCGACAAAACCCGTGATCGTGATGGTGTCGCTGGCCTTGGCCAGGACGGCATCCGTGGGGTTGCTGCCGATGATGGTCAGCGGGATGTCGGGCAGCTTGTTCCTGATTTGGGGCAGGACATAGTCGATAAACCACAGCACGCCTTCCTCGTTCGGCGGGTGTGCGAATCCGCCGATGAACAGGAGTCCGGCGCGCTCCTCGAAGCCCTTCTCGCACGGTTCAAGGGAATGGATGTTGGATACCACCGCCACCTTGTCGGCAAAGCTCTCGTTGGCCAGCAGTTCTTTTTCAGCCGGGCTTACTACAAAGGTGTGATCGGTGTTTTGCGCGAGGTAAAACTCCAGGTTTTTCCACTGCTGCACTTCCAGTTCGAGACGGCGCTGTTCGCGGACAAAGTGCAGGTCGACCGTGTCGAAGATGGTTCTGGCGCGCGTGTATTTCCTGACAGTCTCCAGGTAGTGGCGGGCAGTGGCGGGGCGGGACATCAACACGACATCCTGCGCCTCCCCGTGCGCGATCATGTAGTCTTCGAAACCGATGTCGCCGTAAAACACTTCGACACCCATGTCCTGCAGCGCGCGCGAGTACTTGTCGTCGTAGCTGAGGTCGTGGGGCCAGAACGATACCCGGTAGTCCATGTCGAGCAGGATCTGCAACATGCTGATCATCCGCTGCGAGCCGGAGTCGCGATCGAAAGTGGGTACGTAGTGGTCGATCACCAGCATCTGCTGCTGGCCCTGGCGGGTGCGCGCGCCGTAGGTGCCCTGGTCGGACAGCACATGCTCGCGCTCAAGCACGGTTGCCCATTTCTCGACGAACTTGTGCTGGTTGATGTCCTGGAAGCGCTTGTAACCGGAGGTGGTTTCCTTGCCCGCCGATGCGCCGCCGAAGTGTACGATGCGCGCGCGCGGCTGATAAATCACCTTGTAATGCAGGTCGCGGGCGGCGAAGCACAGGTCGGTATCTTCGTAGTAGGCCGGCGCATAGCGGGTGTCGAAGCCGCCCAGTGTTTCCCAGAGTGAACGACGCACCAGGAGGCAGGCTCCCGAGCAGTAGTCGACCGCCTTGCGGTAGTTGTACTGCGGCAGGTCGGGGTCGTCACCGTGGCCATAGTTGCAGCCGGTGCCGTCGCGCCAGATGATGCCGCCGGCTTCCTGCAGCCGTCCGTCGGGGTAGACCAGCTTGCCGCCGACGATGCCTGTGCGCTCATCCTCCATCGGTTCCAGCAGTGCCTCAAGCCATCCCGGGCTGACTTCGGTGTCGTTGTTCAGTAACAGGATGTACTGGCCCCTGGCTTGCGCCGCAGCCTGGTTGCAGGCGTTGACGAACACCTCGTTGGTGTCGTTGGTGATTACCGTGATGCCCCCCATGGCACGCAGCAGTTCGGGCGTCGCATCGGTGGAGTGATTGTCGACCACGATCAGTTCGAACGGCGCCGTGGTGTGTTCGGCCACCGAACGCAGGCAGGCGTAGGTAAACGACCAGTTGTTGAACACTGGAATGATGATGCTGACCTGCGGCGAGTCCGACGTCGCAAAGTCGATCGGTTCCCAGGTGGCCTCCGGTGGCGCATCCGGCGACGTGTCCGGTGTGGCCGATGGGGCTGCGGGTGCGGGTGTGGTCGTCGTGTCGACCCTGGATTCCTCTACCGGCGGCGAAGCTTGTTCCGCGTGTTCTTCGATGGGGGCCGGCAGTGTCGGATCGTCCGCGGCAGGTGGGGGAGGCGTCTTTGCAGGTGCTGCTGCGGTGTCTACTGGTTCGACCGGTGCCGCCTCCGCGGATATGGACGGACGGCTGATGATGGAGTCGCCCCGCCCAACGCGGGCCGCGGCGCGCAGGTAGGCGTCGTAGGCCTTGCCCACCTTGCTTCCCCAGAACCGGGTCTGCTCGAGGGCCAGTGCGTCGCGCTCCTGCAGGGCTGCACGCAATTGTGCATCGAGCGCGGCGATATTCGCGTCGAGTGTCTGGCACCGTGCCAGGACAGCGTCGCGGTCCGCCCTGATGGCGTCCCGGTCTGCCCTGATGGCCTCGCGGTCGGCGGCGACCGCATCGCGGTCCGCGCGGACCTCGTCGCGATCCGCCGCGACAGCGTCCCGCGCTTCGCGCAAGCCGTCACGTTCCTCGATCAGCGAATCGCGCGCGCCGCGCAGCCCTTCGCGCTCCTGTGCGAGTGTGTCGCGGTCGTTGCGTAGCGCGTCGCGCTCGCGGTTAAGCTCTTCACGCTGTGCCAGCAGGCTGGCGACTTCCTTGTTGAGGTGTGCGGTGTTCGAGATGTAGCGAAATTCGCGGTGCAGTTGATCCGCTTCGAAGTCTTCGCGGACCGCTTCAAGCGCCTGCGCGTAGGCGTCACTGCCGGTGAGGGGCCGGACCTGTTCGCGCAGGCGGGTGATGTCCCGGTTGTAGAAGAGTTGCTGCTGCCGGTCGAAAGAATCACGCAGTGCGTCGATGGTTGCCAGTTCTTCTTCGGTGGGCGCGCCGCGCGCGGCGATTGCGCGCAGGCAGTCGTAGAGGTCGGCGGCCAGCGTAAAGCCGCGCTCGCGTACGGTATCGGGATCTGCAGCATGGTGGCGCAGCGACGGGTCGACGAAGTCGTCGACGGCGCCGTTGTCCGGTGGCGCATCGAGGCCCGCCGCCTCGAACAGCGCGGCGACAGAAGCCTGCGGGTGTTCGAGCAGGGTGTTGTAGTCGACAAAACCGCGCGGCAGGTGGCGCGTGTGCAGTTCGGCTTCGAAGGTGTGCTGCAGCCACAGCACGATGGACTTCTCCTCGGAAAAGTCGTTGCGCTCGGCCAGCGAGCGGGCGATGTCAGCGGGGTTGCGCACGACCAGCGCAAAGCGCGGTTGCACGTCGGCCCGGGCGAACAGCGGCAGCCAGTAGGGCAGCAGCCGGCACAGGCGCGGATCTTTCAGCGCCGACAGCTGTTGCGCCGGTAACTCGTCGCGCAGGAAGTTGAGAATATCGTCGCCGGTGCGGCTGTCATCGAAGTAGCGCTGCCAGTCCAGTGGCAGGGGCAGCACGTCGTCCCACGATGTTTGTAGTGCCGCAAGTAGTGCATCGTTGATCTGGACGACAAACTTGTTTTCGAAAAAGCCCCGGGCGTTGTCCGACTGGGTTTCCAGCAGCTTGCCGCCAAGGTCCACGCCCAGCCTGTCCAGGATGCCGGTAAAGGCGGAGGTGCCACTGCGGTGCATCCCCAGTACGACAAGACAGTTCTTCATAGACAAGGACGTATAGGCCGTTCAACACATATGAGAATTATTGTTCTGTGCCGTGCCACAACGTGCGCACCGCACCTTGGATACTACATCAAAACGCTCCGGATGCGTCTCTCAAATCGTTGCGTGGTGGGGCGTTTCGCCGCAGAATGTGGATCAGTTCGCGCGGGGCAATGGCAATGGTTGTCCACGTGGCGCGGGTCGCAGACAACCTAGAGGTAGGCAGTATGGGCCGTATCGGAGACCTGAAAAATTCCATGGCGGACAAGTACCGCAGCAAGATCCGTGAACGGGCCATCACGCAGGCCAAGGCGCGTATCGCGCTGTCGGAACGCCAGTTCGAGGATTTTACCGAGGACGAGCTGGAAATTATCGTGCAGGACGAGGAGGCCAAGGTCACCCGCGGTCTCAAGCAATCGGCCGTCGTCGCGCTGCTCATTACGCTGGGACTTGCCTGAGTCGTGCTGAACCAGCTGCTACGGTTCACCCTGGTCAGCAGCGCACTGCTGTGGCTGCGGCCGCGCTGGCGCGGGCTGCTGGCGCTGACGGTCAGTGTTTTGCTTATCCACGTGCTGCACGGCGAGTACCTGGGTTACGTGGAGTTGTCCGGTGATCGTTCCTTCCTGGTCTGGTCCTATGTCGTCAAGTGGGTCGGGCTGATCGTGGCGGTGGCGATCTACGTGCTGCTGGCGGTTTACGGCATGAAGCCCGGGGCCAGATCCCGGACGCCAGCGGCTCCTGTAAACACAAAACGGCCGGTGGAACCGGCGGCCGGGAAGACCGCGTCGGCCCCGAACGCGCAGGACGACGGGTTCGACTTTCTCCGCCAGAAAAAGCGGCTGGAAAATCGGGCCGACAAGGTAATCGCTGCACACCGCCGCTCGAGGTGATCGCACATACCCCGGGTCCACGAGCAAAAAATTCAATAAAAACAGATGGCTACATTCTGAACTTCAGATGGGTCTGTCGGTGTGAGCGGGCGCGGAACAGGGAGCCCTGCTACCGGGCGCGTTGAGTCGCGCGGCAGGCGAGCGACAAAGCCCGTGCGAGGCGGTTTCAAGTCCGTACGAAATTCGCGTTTATTTCTTTGAAATCAGTATGATACGGGCCGCTCTCGTTGCATTGCCTGAACAGAATCGCTAGGCTATCAACGTTCACATACCAGAATTGAAGTGCAGGGTGTCCGGGGCAATCCGGCCCTCAGAGGATATCCAGCGTGGCCGAAACGCCCAATCCGCCCGCGATCGCACCAACGGTCCGTTTGCAGGTCATTATCGACGCCGACGGCGATGTGCGGATGCTGCAACACCATCGCGCGCCGAAACTGACATTCGACGTCTACGACCTCCATATGATCGCCGGTGCGAGCACCGGTGCCGTCACCAATCTCCACCGGAGCATTGATCAGATCCTCGACCCCACCGGTGCGGATGACGTCGTCCGACAGCGGGTAAAGAAGCTCAGCAGGCGGTTGTATGGCCAGAGCCGGCTGTCAGATCACAGCCAGGGTCGCCTGCTGCCCCCGGGTGCGCCGTCGACACTGCGAGCACCGGTGCCGGACGCGCCCCTGCGGATACAAACGCCCCTGTCATTCATTCCCGTTGACGGCCTGTTCGAAGCCATCACACACGAGGGGAGCCGCCTGCCCGGCGTTTCGCCGGCTGAACTGGTCGCCTTGAGCCAATTGGTCGACCACCCATCCATCGACGAGGCCATGGCGGCGCAGCAGGCCGTGCTGGGGGCCCGCGCCCTCACCAGGGCGCAGTTTGAACGGATGCTGGAGCCGTTTGTCGCGCACCGTTTCGTGGTTGAGTGGGTTGAGCGCGATGGATTGTCCGGTGTCGAACTCAGTGGTTCGGCGCTCAACGGCGGGCTGACGGAAACCACCCGCCAGGTCTTCCGCCGCCACGCGGTGGAGCAGGATGAACGAGAGGCCGAGCGTGAACGCGAAACCGGTCGGCGCCGGCCCAAGGTGATCCCGGTCGCCTTCGATATGTGCCCGCCCGCAGGTCTGGGTGCCGTGGTTGCCTACGCCAAGGTCCACGAAGAGGGTGCACTGGACGAGTTTTACAACTTTCGAACAGACTGGGTCTGGGATCCGGACCGGCTCGACGAGTTCACCAAAGAGCCGGCCATCTACCTGTTTACCAATTACCTGTGGTCCCACAAGGAGTGCGTGGAGGTATCGGCGCAGATCAAGGCGCGCAGTCCCGACAGCATCACGATTCACGGCGGTCCCGATACGCCCAAGTACGTCAACGACCAGGAACGTTACTTTGCCAATTACCCGCATGTCGATATCGCCATTCGCGGGGAGGGCGAAGTAGTCGGCGCCGAGGTGCTTGCGGCCCTGCGCAGTGTCATCGGTGACAACAACCCGGACTTGAGTGTGCTTGCGGATATCGGCGGCGTAACCTATCGCACGCCCGAAGGTATCCAGCGCAACCCGGACGCGCCGCGTGTGAAGGATCTCGATATCCTGCCCTCGGCCTACCTGACCGGCCTGTTCGATCCCTACATGGGCCTGGACGACCTGTTCGTTATTCTTGAGACCAATCGCGGTTGCCCCTATGGCTGCACATTCTGCGATTGGGGCTCGGCGACGGCGAGTAAGATTCGCAAATTCGATATTGATCGTGTCATGGCGGAAATCGAATGGACCTCGCGCGCGAAGGTCGCCTCAGTATCGATTGCGGACGCCAATTTCGGCATTTTCCCGCGCGATGTCGATATTGCGCGCAAGGCGGCCGAGCAGAAGAAAAAGACGGGCTATCCCCGTGGGTTCGGCGGCAACTACGCCAAGAACACCGTGACCCACCTGCGCAAGATCATCGACGTGCTCGCCGAGGGAAATATCCTCAGCCTCGGCACGCTCTCACTGCAATCGATGGACGAGACCACGCTGGATATTATCAACCGCTCGAACATCAAGACGGAGAAATACGATGCGCTGGCGGTCGAGATGCGCAATGCCGACCTGCCGCTGACGGTGGAGCTGATGATGGGCCTGCCCGGGTCCACGATAGACTCCTTCCGCGAGGACCTGCAGCAGTGTATTGACCGGGAGTTACCCGCACGCGTCAACCTGACGACCATGCTCGTCAACAGCCCCATGAACGATCCCGAGTACGTCGAGAAACATCAGATCAAGACCAGCATGCCGGTAGCTCCCGGTGCGCTGGCGTCGCTTGTCTCCACGTCGAGCTATACGGAGGACGACCGTGAACTCATGGACGAGCTGCGCAGTGCCTACATGCTGTTTGAGAATTTCGCCGTGCTGCGCACGCTGTCGCGTTTCGTGCGCCAGGAAACGCCGCTGGACGAAATGCGGTTCTACCAGCGCCTGATCGTCGAAGGTAAAGACTACCAGCGCTGGCCAATGGTGCATGTCCTGTGCAACTTCGTGCCGTCCCTGATGGCGCCGCCGGTCAGCTGGAGTTTTGTTATCGCCGAGCTGAACCGTTTTTTGCGCGAAGAACTCGATATTCCGGATTCCCCGGCACTGCGCTCAATACTGGCAGCGCAATTGGCGTGTCTGCCCGCGCACGATCGCGTCCTGCCTCAGACGGTGGAGCTTGAATGTGACGTGGTCAGCTGGTTCCAGGCGATCATCGCCGAGAAGGAGAGCGGCAATCGCCGGGGCTGGGAAAGCGTCGTGCCCAGGCTGGAAAGTTTTGGTCCCGCAACCCTGACTGTGGATGATCCGATGGGAGTGACCGAGACATCCCTGGGTATCAACCGCGAGTTGAATGCGTTCGGGGTCAACTGGGAACTCAAGTCGCCGCTGCACCGGGCGCGCGCAGATCTCACCTAGCGAGCGAAACTCGCTTACTCGGGAACGTAGCCCTGCTCGACCTGCGCGTACTGTGCCAGGTCGATACCGTTGAAGCGGGTTGCGGTGGTCGCACTGTAGGCCCCCATCAGGGCAAACTCCACCCAGTCTCCCACGGCGATGTCGCCGGTAAGCTGATAGCGCGCCGCGAGTTTGTCTGACGGGTCACAGGTTGGCCCGAAAATCTCCCGCTCGGGTCCGCCTGGCGCGAGCGCTTGATCTTCGCGCCAGACGCGCAGCGGTAATTTCGAATTCAACAAAATCTGTTCCTGCAGGCACCCGAACACGCCCTCGTCGAGGAAAACCGCTCCGCTGGTGCGCACGTGCGTGACCCGCGTCAGCAGGCTGCAGCTTGGCCCGACCAGTGCGCGGCCCGGCTCGCACAGCAGGTCGGGGCCCTCGCGCCCGAAGCGGGCAGCGCTGCGCTTGCCGATAGCCTCGAAGTAGGCGTCGAGCGGCGGGACTACCGCGTCCGCGTATGCAACAGGAAAACCACCGCCGACGTTCAGGCGATCGAGCTCGACACCGGCATCGGCAGACACCGCGGCGCAGGCATCGATGTATTTTTCATAGACGGCGACACTACTGCACTGAGAGCCTGGGTGGAAGGTCATGGACAGGCGGTCGAAGCGCAGCGAACGGGCGCTGCGCAACAGGTCTGTGGCATCCTGCGTCGAAGCGCCGAACTTGCTGCCAAAATTGTAGGCGGCATTTTCATGGGCCAGCTTCAGGCGAACAGTGACCTCGATATCTCGCGCACCGAGGCGCTCCAGTTGTGCAAGGCCCGCAGCGTCATCGATCACGAAGGAGCGCACACCAAAAGCCTGGTAGGCCTGTTCGAGATCTGCCTCTGTGCGAATGGGGTTGTTGTAATTGATGGTCGCCCCGGGCAACTGCTGCTTCAGTAGCTGTATTTCTCCGGGCGATGCCGCGTCGAACTCGGTGATCCCGTTGGCACTCAGTGCAGCCAGGATATGTTCGTCGGGATTTGCCTTGACCGCGTAGGTCGTGATGCCGGGAAAGCACGAGGTAAAGCGCACGACGCGATCAGCCAGCACCTGTTCGCTGAACAGCAGGGTGGCGCGTTCGCTCGCGCGTGCGGCGAGAAAATCCGCGGTATCGCGGTACACCGGGCGCACGCGACTTGCGGTGTCCAGTCGCGGAGCCTGCGCTCTTTGCATTTGCCGGTTATCGATCACGCCAGGTGGGCTCGCGCTTTTCAATGAATGACATGACGCCCTCGATGCAGTCTTCACTGGCCGAGACCCGCTCCATAATGGATGCCTCGTGCGCCAGCGCCTCGTGCAGGGGCAGTTGCATGCCTTCGCGAATGGCCTGGCGGATCGCCTGCTGCGGCACCCGGCTGAAGTTGCAGTAGGCCTGGATAAAATCGTGCGCGCGCTGTACGACCTCGGCCGGCGTGTCACACAGTGCATCGACAAGGCCGATCTCCAGTCCCTCCTCGGCAAAAACCGGTTCGCCACTGAGCATCATGTTCTCCGCCCGCGCAGCGCCGACCAGGCGGGGCAGGAGTACCGTGCCGCCGTAGGCTGGCATCAGGCCTATCTTGATCTCGGGGAGCCCCAGTCGAGCCTCGCGTGCAGCCACGCGAAACTGGCAGGCCATGGCAAGTTCGAGGCCGCCACCGAGCGCCAATCCGTTGATCGCTGCGACACCGGGTTTGGGAAACGCCACCATGCGCTCAACCAGGCGATGGACGTGGCGTATACGCGCTTGTGGGTCATCCGGGGGTTCTTTCAGGTCGGTGCCCGGACAAAAGCCCCGGCCCGTGCCGGTGAGGATATAGGCACGGCTGTCGTCGTTTTCGATGAGGTCCAGTTGCGTCTCAAGCAACTCGAGCATCCCGGTCGTGATTGCGTTGAGTGAGTCCGGCCGGTTCATGGTGAGAACCGCGCAGTTTCCCAGGTCAGTACGTTCCAAGGCGCTCATGAGCTGCTGTTTCCTGGCAGGCCACTCGCTGGGCCGTTGAATTATATTTCGCGTCGCTGTGTGTTCGTCTGTGAACGGCAGTCGCGGCTTACGGTTGGGTCTACGGTACGCAGTTGGAATTGCTCCTGCAAGGCCCGTGTGGAAAACTGCCAATCGCCGCGGGAGGCGGCTTGGGCAGTGCTTTCCTGCCGGCGTGCCGCTGCACTGCCGGGTTGATCTACAATGTAGGGCACACAGCATCAGCAGGGAGTGTCCGGCGAGTGAAAGTTTGTGCATGGAAGCCATCGCAGCGATGGAGTCGCGCGGTGGGCGGTGCCGTGCTGGTCGCGTTGGCGCTGGTCCTGAATGCGGCGCCGGCCGCCGCCGACGAGTACCTGCTTGGCCGCGCCTCGGCCGATATCACCGGTCCGTTGCTCGGGGTGCAGTTGTGGGGATTCGGTCGGCCTGACCAGGTCGCTGACGGGCTGCATATTCGTCTGCGCGCCCGGGCCTTTGTTATCGCTGAGCGTGCAGACCCGGATTCGCGGCTCGCGTTTGTCAGTGTCGATCTGGGGAGCGTCGATCATCATGTGACGCTGTCTGTGCTCGATGCACTGCGCGACCGGCTGGGTCCGGTGTATTCGCTGGACAATGTCATCATCAGCGCGACCCACACTCACGCCGGTCCCGGCGGTTACTGGCATTCGCGCACCGACACCGGCCTGGACGGCGGGCTGTACCCCGCGCATTTCGACGCGATCGTGGCGGGCATTACCGATGCAGTGGTAGCCGCACACCACGACCTCAAGCCCGGCCGCATTCTGGTAAATACCGGAACGGTAGCGGATGCCGGTGCCAATCGTTCGCGGGTTGCCTACCTGGAAAATCCCGCGCAGGAACGTGCGCGCTACGACAGCGATACCAATCGGGACATGCTGTTGTTGCGGTTCGAGCAGGAGGCGGGCCCGGCAGGAATGCTCAACTGGTACGCCCTGCACCCGACGGCAATGAACTACTACAACACCCTGGTGTCGGGTGATCACAAGGGCTACGCCTCCTGGCAGGTGGAGCAGGAACGCGGTGTGACCTACCGTGCCGACGGGGAGTTCGTCGCCGCGTTTGCCCAGTCCGACCCGGGAGACGTCACACCCAATACCAACCTGGACAACACCGGGCCGGGCGCCACGGATGTCGACACAACACAGATCATGGGGCAGCGCCAGGTCGCGGTCGCCCAGCAGCTGTTCGACTCAGCGACCGAAGCGCTGCGAGGCCCCATCGAAACGCGTCAGCGCTATGTCGACCTGGGCCATTACCCGGTTGATGCCGCCTTTACCGGTGACGGTGCCCGGGTGACGTGCCCGTCAGCCTATGGATACTCCTTTGCCGGCGGTTCCACCGAGGACGGCGGCGCGCATTTCCTGTTCCGCGAGGGGATGTTGCGACAAAGTCGCCTGCTGGACTGGCTGATCCGGTTCGTCACAGGCGCACCGCGCTGGACTGAGGCGGTGAGTGAGTGCCAGTCGCCCAAGCCAATCCTGTTCGAGACCGGCACGGGCGATCCGCCCCTGCAATCTCAAATACGGTCCTTCACGCTGGCGCGAATCGGGCAGCTCGTTATCGTCGCGGTGCCGGCGGAAATGACCACCATGGCGGGCCGGCGGTTGCGCGACACGGTCAGGGAGCATCTCGGCGACTGGGTACAGCACGTCGTGATAGCTGGCTATGCCAACGGATTTGCCGGCTACGTGACGACGCCGCAGGAGTACATGCTGCAGCAGTACGAGGCCGCGCATACCCTGCATGGCAAGTGGAGTCTGCCCGCTTACCGGCAGATCGTTGCCCGGATGGCGCGGGCGCTTGACGGTGGTGCGGCCGTGGTATCGGAGGTTATGTACGACGACTGGCGCGGTAAAACCGCGGGCATGCCGCTGCCGATGGGGGAGGGGATTGCACTGCCAACCGATGTGATCCCGGGCCAGGTGATAGCGCAACCCAACGCGCAGCCGGTACCCGGCGAGGCGGTGAGTGCCGAGTTTGTTTCAGTACATCCGAATGAACGGTTTCTGCCCGGCTTTAATTATCTGCGCGTGGAGCGGCGTGAAAACGCGCGCTGGACGCTGGTGGCCAATGACAGTGATTGGTCCACGCGTGTCCGCTGGCGCCCACAGTCAGACTACTTGGTTGCGCGTGTGAGCTGGGAGGTGCCGCCTGACGGGCCGCCGGGAACCTACCGGCTTGTCCACCGCGCGCTGGATCGCGCGGGGACCGTGGTGCTCGGGGTCTCGCAGCCCTTTACGGTCCGCTAGCGAGCAGTAGCCCTGACGTCGTCAGGGCTTGCGCAGGTGACGGCGTCCGAACCAGGCAATCAGCAATGTCAGCCCGGCCAGGGCCCAGGCCGGTGTGGCAGGTATCGCCGAGGCGCTGGCGCGCGAGGCTGACCAGGTGCCGGTTAACCCCAGTCCCGACCAGCTGCCGGCGATATCTTCCGGCCCGATGACCGAGCCGGTGAAGGTCGCGGTGCCCAGCCCACTGACGCCCACGCCAATGGTGAGCGTGGAGCCAGAAATGCTACCTGACACCGTGCCGGCGAAATCGGTGCAGAGACCGCCGCCGCTGACCAGGGTGACTGCGGCCGACCCGGTGAACGAGCCCGGGTTGCCGCCGCTCTGGACGAGATTGAGACTGCCTTCCCAGATACAGTCGTCCGCGCCCGGATCCTGGGCGACCGTCAGGTCGTACACGCCTGTGATGTCCTGCGACAGGGCGGGAACCGCGACCAGGCACAGCGTGAAAGCAGCGAGAAGGTTTGACCAGATTTTCATAAATAGCTCCATGCATGTCAGGCTTTAAAGACTGCCAGATGTGAGGAAACTTGAACATCCAAGTACTAGTACTCAGCCACCGGTAGTGGCCCGGGACCGGAAAGCTGCCAGTGGGACGAGAGCCAGGTCTCGAAAATGGTTACGATTTGTCACTCAAGCGCCTGACTATGTTAAATTTACGGGCCGCGGCATACTGGGTGCGAAGCGGCGGGTCCGGTGCGCCGGAAACCTGTGACCATGGGCTTGAGCAAAAACAGCGAAATTTCATGAAACATCTCTATCTCCACATTGGCCTGGGAAAAACCGGCAGCTCTGCGTTGCAATCATGGCTGTCACTGAACGCCAGACGGATTGGCGACCAGGGCTTTGATTACGCCGACCTGGTTCCGGAGGCAAAGAGCGGCAGCATCTCTTCGGGCAATGGTGACGAGCTGGTCGCGGCCTGTCGCAATAATGACTTTGTCGAGGTCGAGCGCCTGCTCAACGAGGTGTATTTCTTCAGCGGCAAAAATGAGCGGGCCATCGTGAGTTGTGAGCTGCTGCAGGGGATGTCCGAGAGCCGTATCCAGCAGCTGCGCGAGACCTGTGACAGCAGCGGTATCCAGGTGACGGTTATCGCCTTTGTCCGCAGCATTTACGAGCAGGCCTATTCCAGCTACCTGCAGGGGCTCAAGCGCGGTGGCAATGACCACCTGTTCGGCGACAAGCCCGCCGAGATCAACTCGTCGAGCAATATCGATTACATCAAGCGCTATTACATTCACTTCGGCGACCGCGTGACCGTACTGAATTACGATCACGTTAAAGACGATGTCTACTCCGCCTTTGCCGGTATCGTCGGGTTCAATACTGACAAGTTCAAACGCATCGACAAGAAAATCAATCGCAGCGTGACCCGGGAAGAGGCCGATGTCCTGCGCGAAATGAACAGCCTGCACGGCGGCCGTTTTGCCACACAGATTTCCGACTACATGATTGCGCAGGCCCCGGACGTGCAAACCCAGGCGCGTTACATTCCTGATATCGTCGAGAAGGTGCGCGAAAAATCCGGCAGCAACGTGAACTGGATCAATCGCCAGTTCAAGCTAGATCCGCCACTGGTCTCGGATTTTTATGCCGGTCATGAAAAAGACCCGGAGGTGGTCCTCACCGAGGCGTCCTACCAGCCGGTGATTGACTGGGTTATGAGTTACGGCCCCAACGACAAGCAGCTGGAAGATTTCCACGATTTTCTTCTGGGCCTGGCTGACTTTCTCGAAGCGAGGGGTTATGCCGGGGTTGCCAAAATCCGCGACAAGGCCAGGCGATGGGCACCGAAGATAACCGGCAAGTCCGATAGAAAACCCGAGGTGCAGGCCAAAGATAAGCCGGTGGCAGACACAGGCTCTGCCCAGGCGCAAAAATTCGAGATGACGGAGCTGCCGGACAACGAGTACCTGTTGTCGTTCAAGCTATCGCAACCGGATACCACGGTGGAGCAACTTAAAGCCGCGCTGATCGAACTGCACCACTGGATGCGCGAGAATGCAGACAAGACAATCCTGTCCTACAGCATGATGTCTGACTCGATCGAGCTGGCCAGGGATGGCACGATTACCGGGCAGATTGAAGCGGTGGTGCAGGACGAGGCGGTGATGGTGATGCGGGCAGCGTCCATGGACGAGGCAGTGTCCTTCGCGCAGTCCTGTCCGCAGTTGAGCGCCAGTGCGAACGTGACGGTGTCGCTGTTGAAAAACCCGCTACGCGTGTTGCTCTAGGCGGGTAAAGCGCAATCAGGCCTGCGCCAGCAGGTCCTGGTACTGCTCGGCAGTGCCGCCTTTTTCCCAGAATCCGATGATGCCGCTGTTCACCAGGCGCTCGTAGAGCGCGCGTGAATTGTCGTCGACAAACGGTTCAGTCCACTCGGTTGAGACTGCCGCGCTGAAATCTGCCGCGATACCCTTGCGCGACGACGAGGAGTTCTCGACGCGCGGCTTGATCTCGCCGCCCATCAGACTGGCCTGCATGCGGCTTTGTTCCTTCATGTGCGAAATGAATACCTTCCGCTCTTTCAGTCCTGCCAGTACTGATTCCCAGGCCGGGTTGCTGTCGAAGGCGAGGTAGCCACACAGCGACGGTGCCTCGCTGCGCAGGAGCCTCTCGGTCAGGGCTTTCGGGTCGTCAGTCGCCATTGCCACCAGTGCATCGTGTTTGAGCGAGACATGGCGCAGCGTCTGGGCGGTTGTCGGTGCATTCGGCTGGGCGATGGCCTGCGACACGCGGTAGGCTGCGAGGCTCTTGAGCATGGCGGCTGGTTCGCGCACCACGGTCATGAAGAGGTCCACCTCGGGACGCCACAGCGGTAACAGTTCGTCCGCCGGTTTATGGCCCAGTATGAAAACCCGTTTGGAGTCCAGCGCGTGGCAGAACGCTGCAAAGGTGCGTAGGTACTGCTCGTGAATACCGCCGGTTTCAACGTCGGTGGAAAACGCGTGCAGGAGTTGCCCCTCGGGACCGCGCGGTCTGACAGATTTCACCATGTAGCGGATCGACTGGCCAACCGCCCCGACACCCTCGACGGGAATCGCTGCACAGTGACTGTCCTGCACCAGCGTCCTGCGCATGGACGTGCCACCGCACTTCGGAATATGGATGAAGAGGATCCGCTGCATCTGGGGCCGCAGCGACATCAGGGAATAGAAGTTGGCGTTGAAGCTGTCCGCAGCCTTCAGTGCCTCCAGGGCCTGCTGAGCGCCCTCCCAAAGCGCCGCCTCGTCGCGCTTGACGGCCTCGCTGTCGATCTCGATGCCCTGACCGCGCGCCGCGGCTATCAGGTCGATGTGGGGCTCTTTCGCCAGGGGAGAGCTGGAGCGCCAGTTGGCGAGCAGCTGTCGGGCGTGGTCCTGGAGCGTCTTACGCATAGTGCAGATCAGTGGCCGGTATGACTTGAAAGCTAAATTCTTACCTATGGGCTTGCCGGGAGTCCAGAAAAAACTGCCGGGAATGAGAAGGAGCAAACACTCCCGGTTGGCATTAACGAGGGTACGCTACCGGGTTTCCTGCGGAAGTGCCCGCGACCGGCACAGGTATTGATCGAGGTCTGTTAGTGTTAACGGCGAGTTTTCGGTCAACTCGGTATTGAAAAAGACGGTCTTTTCCCGGTCCAGCCACCGGCTCTGTGGCACGATGCGGGTAGCGACGGAAGTGCTCTTGTACCCAACGACACCATCACTTCGAAGACTGTCGCTGAGAATGCCGTCAATGTGTAGCGAAAGAGACATCCAGGGCATCTTGTTGAAATTGAGCACCTCGGGTTTGAACGTGCCGCTGAAAATGACACTTTGGCATCCCTTCGAGCGATTGAGGTTGCCAGATAATTTGGCGTCTCCCACCGACACCGAAACAGTGTCCGGTGTGCGGGACATCTGCCACACAGCTTCCTGGTCCACAATTTTACCCTCCCAGGTATCGTGCAGTGCAGCACCGAACGTGAATCCTCCCACCCCCGGTGTTCGTTGAAAATCCGAGCCTGTCAGGGAAAGTTCGCCCGATGACAAGGTGTCTGACCGTGTCTTGAGGGTATGTACGTCCTGGTACCAACGCAAAAACGCATTGTGAAGAGACCGCTCTACGTCGTGATTCTCGGCGCTGACTGCGCCCGTCGGATCGTTCTGCAGATCAAACAGCATGCTGTCCCTGACGCGGCCGAAATAGGGAAAGGGCTGCAGTAGCCGCCATCTGCCATCCGCCGAAAGCACAGAAAAACTCTGGGAGTTTGTACCTACTTCCCAAAAGCGGTTTCGTGCGGGCACTGGTTGGTTGCCGGCCAGGTAACCAAAGTAACTCTTCCCATCGATACCCGGTGGTGGTGTCAGTCCCAAAGAATCCACCAGTGTCGGGAAAATGTCCTCAATGGATATGACATCGTCAACAACGCGCGATTGCAGGTGACTCTCCGGCCAGCGGATGAGCAGGGGAGTGCGTAGCCCACCCTCGGTCAGGGAGCCTTTTGTGCCGTGAAGTGGCAGGTTCGCGTCACTGAAATAGCGCGTGTCGCCGCCGTTATCGCTGACGATTGCAACGACGGTGTTGTCGATGGCGCCGGTCGTTTTGAGCTCAGTTAAAATTCTGCCGATGTTGTCGTCCAACTGATGCAGCAGTGCTCTGTATCGGCCTTCTGGATTCCCGGGATACAACTTCGCAAATCGGGCTGCGGGCTTGATCGGGGCATGCGGCGCGTAGAACGCCAGATAGAGCAACCAGGGTCGTGGTTCGCCAGAAAGCGCTCCCAGTGTTGTGATAGTGCGTTCTGTGAGGATGTCGTTGAGGTGACCCTCGTGGTGCCTGCCTGCTTCGCCATTGTCCCGTAAGTACGGATTGGAATAGCGAGGTCGCTGGGGAACCACTTCGGCGCCGGCTTCCAAAGGCCCCGCCAGTTCGGCCTGGTTGAGGAAACCAAACCAGTGTTGGAAACCCTGGTGGTCTGGCCACGCCTCCCGGTCAGCGTCTCCGGCGTGCCACTTGCCAATAAAGTGTGTGGTGTATCCCTGATCCGCCAGGAGTTCAGGAAACGTGGTGACATCCGGGGAAATGCCGCGGGAGTTTGGTTGGAACCCCATGCGGCTGGAATGGAGTCCGGTGAGAAGCGCCGCTCGCGCTGGCGAACAGACCACGCCACCGTAGTGGCGGGTAAATCGCATGCCGGAATGCGCAAACGCGTCCAGGTTGGGTGTGGGGATACTGGCATCCCCATTCGCAATCGACAACCCATTGTTGCCCAGATCGTCGATGACAATAACCAGCAGGTTTTCGGCCTTGCTGCGCGAAAGCGCTGTCTCCCTGTCCGCAGAGGCCGTATCGGTCGAGTCAGTGGCCAGGGACCCGCAGCCATCGATCATGCAAAGGAGGGCGAAGCCCGCAGCCAGCGCAACGAGGGGCAGGCCAGCCACAAGGGTTCGGAGATTCCGGGTCGTCAAAAAAACCACCCTCCCGCTTACAGGATTCTCGGCAGACTACTCCAAATAGCGGTCAAAAAACACAGGCCACATCACCGATGTGAGATGGCCGTACGCCTAGGATCGGGCAGCGGAAACGTTCTTGCCCTGGGCGCCGGGCTTGCGTCGACGCCGGGGCCGGTTCCTGCGATTACCCTTCGCCGGCTGACCGGCGTTATTCGACGGCGCCGGGCGGCGCCTGCCACCGGATTTGCGCGGCGGCTGTTGCGACTCGGGCAGGCGGTGCTCGGGTTCGAAGCCTTCGATTTCCTCGCGCTCGAGGCCGGTCTTGATCAGCCGTTCGATGTCGCGCAGTTGCTTGAACTCGTCGGCACTCACCAGGGATACGGCTTCACCGCTGGCGCCGGCGCGGCCCGTGCGCCCGATGCGGTGCACGTAGTCCTCCGGTACGTTGGGCAGATCGAAGTTCACCACGTGCGGCAGTTCGGCGATATCGATACCTCGCGCCGCGATGTCGGTTGCGACCATGACGTCGACCTTGCCGGCCTTGAAGTCGGCCAGGGCGCGTGTACGCTGCGCCTGGCTCTTGTTGCCGTGGATGGCGGTCGCGCGGATATCGTAGCCGGCCAGCAATTTGACCAGTTTGTTGGCGCCGTGCTTGGTTCGACTGAACACCAGCACCTGGTGCCAGTTCCCCTCGTGGATGAGGTGTGCCAGCAGCGCCGGCTTGCGCCCCTTGTCGACCGGGTGAATACGCTGTCGCACGGTTTCGACGGTGCTGTTGCGCGGTGCGACCTCAACTTCTACCGGCTTGCGCAGCATGGTCTTGGCCAGTGCGCGGATGTCGGATGAAAAGGTGGCGCTGAACAACAGCGACTGCTTGTCCTGGGGCAGCAGGGCCTGCAGTTTGCGCATATCGTGAATGAAGCCCATGTCCAGCATGCGGTCGGCTTCA
>CAYGOX010000011.1:5173-25111 GCA_964351485.1 uncultured Halioglobus sp. | reverse complement strand
AGTGCGCATCCATGGTGGTCGAGACCTTCCAGGACAGCACACGCCGGGAGAACCAGTCCACAACGGCGGCCAGATATCGACCTGTTGTTCTCCATACTCACGGAGCCCACGCGCGTAAGTGCGTTTTAGATCCGACTTCGCATCTTCCGTGAGTCCATAGGTCCCCATCGCGCCGCGCTTCCGCTTTGGCTTCGGCGAGTATCTCCGCTCTTCCCTGATCGGTGAATTGGCTATTTTCCGCGTGGATGAGCCTGGCACGTATGGCCTTGATCTCTCGCGCCTTCCGGATGAGATCGTTGATAACCTCACTCTTGCTCGGAAAATCCTTGCTCTCGACCTGTGCTCGGAGCCACTCGTCGTTAGGTGGTGTGAATGAAATACTTTGTCTTGACATATCGCGGCCTCCGAAAACCGGAGGTATAAATGTGCACCAAATATGCACCAGTGCTCGTGGGTGTCAATGCCGGGTTGAAGGCCTTGCCAGTAGCCACCAGAACTAGCCCCGGGTAAATTAGGGGTGGGTTCGGGGCTGAATTTTGGGACCGCCATGGGACCACCATCACGCCTCTTGATGCCTTCTAATGCCGGGCTCATTTTTTAACTCTCTGATTTTAAGAGCATTAGGAGGCATGGGGAGGCGCAAAATAGCATGGCTCAGGGTTCGAATCCCTCGCTCTCCGCCATCTAAACCCCAGAGTATTTTAGCTAGGTCTTCGAAAATTCAAGTGCCCACTCAGTGCCCGCTGGCGCTTTTACTGGGAGAAGGCCTGTTCAGCTGATACTCCATGGGCCTCCAGAATGCGCTGGCAGCGCAGTTCTACAATTGAGCGATACTCCGGGTGGGAAATAATGTAGAGCTGGTTTTCCTCGATGGCCTTCACTACTGCACGTCCGAGATAGAGAGGGTCAGTTAATCCCTTAGCGGCGACTTCCGGGGGTATATCACCGGATTCTATATCCGATTGCGACATGCGACTGCGGGTTAGTCCCGGAAACAGTATTGATACACCAATATTGCTGGGTGCGAGCTCATCACGCAGCGCTTCCGACATGCCTGTTACAGCAAATTTGCTGGCGGAGTAGGCGCCAAAAGTGGCAAAGGGAAGCAGCCCATTCATGGAAGAGGTGTTGACAATGTGGCCGGTACCGCGTTGTCGCATATCCTGAGCAAAAGTGACTACGCCGTTATAGATGCCCGTGGTATTAATGGCCATCACGCGCTCGAAGGTTTGCGGAGGAATCTGATCCAAGGGCTGTCGGGGTTGGGAAATACCGGCGTTGTTACACAGCACATCGACTTGACCGAAGTGGGCGTAGGCCGCGCTTTTCGCTGTGGCCCAGTTGTCAAGCGAGGTAACGTCAAGGTGCAGGCCGATGGCGCTATCGCCGTATTTATCAGCTTCTTGCTGAGCATGGTCAAGGTTGATATCCGCCAGCACCAGCTTCATGCCCTGCTCAAAGAAGGCCTCGGCGATACCGCCGCCAATACCGCCACCGCCGCCGGTAATCAGGGCGACTTTGCTTTTCAGGTTTTCCATACTGTTATCCCTGCCGTTACACGTCGGCTGGCGTTCGGGTGATTTGCATAAAGGGCCGCCAGCGTGCATGTTCCGCTTCTTCTTCCCGCTGTAGCTCGACCGCCATAGCCACGTGACCAAAACTCAGTATCAGTTGCATGAGTCTTTGTTCGTTGTCGTCCAATTCATTCAGCGGCTTGGCGTCGAGTAGCTCGAGTGCTTTTGGGGCGAGGTCTGAGGCTGCCTGGTAAAAAGCCTCGCGCTGTTGTTCCGTGCTGCTGTCGCGGCAATGGGCGCGTTTTGCTGCACTATCCTGTGCCCAGAACTCAACGAATTCCTGTAAGGCTTCAAAGCCGGTAGGGAGAATAGTCTGGTTCATGCTTTGCCCTCCAATTGCTGCCGTTTGTAGGCCTGCACTTTTTCGTCAACACGGGTATACAGATGGCGTAGCAATACCTCCTGGGACTGCAGATGAATGTGCTTCAGCGCGCCACTGTTGAGACCGCGTTGAGCAGATTCAATCACCATGCGATCTTCGCTGTGTACGTCGCGGGCCATAGCCATGGAAAATTCGCGACCGAATCGCTCGCTGGCGTTGCTGTCTTCGCCTACCCAATAGATGCGAATAACGCCGCGCGATTTCCGCGCGCTAATGGGCATCACATAGTGAACAAAAGGTTGTGTCGGCGTGCCGATCATAAAGAGATTGGGGAAGGTGGCCCAGTAGGCTCGCCCGAAGGGATGTTCCATGGCACCCTTTTGCATCAGGGCGGGCACCAATTTACCAAAGGCAAACAATTGTGTTTGGCTGAGCACAGGCTCCGGATTGGCCCAGATTTGTTGGGTGCGATGGTCACCAAAGAAACCGTATTCGGTGGGGTAGCCAAAGGGGTTTTCATCCCCCACCGCACCGCCGCCACCGGAGCGTGGGTGGATAAATCGCAGGTGATAATTTTCCTGGAAATTATCGTAGGTCAGCTTCCAGTTACCGTCGATTTCGTAAACATACTCAGAAAAGGTGGTAGCTCGGGCGACAGGGAGTTGTTCCCATTCTTCAACGAAGGGCCCCAGGAATTCCTGCAGACTCTGTTTTGGACTTGGATCCAGATTAACGAATATCAGCCCGGCGCAGACGCCGACTGACACATTGGACAAGCTGCAGTCTTCTTTTCCGATATAGAAACGTTCAAAGTCGGGAGCGCCGCGTAGTTCGCCAGTATTGTTAAACGTCCAGCCGTGATAAGCACAGCTAAAACTCGAGCGGGTGCCGGATTCTGCGTTAACCAACTGGGTGCCGCGATGGGTACAGACGTTATGGAAGGCCCGGATTTTGTCGTCTTTTCCGCGAGTGATAAGAATTGAGGCATTGGCAAAGTCCAACTCGCGAACAATAAAAAAGCCTTGTTCCGGTAGCTCGCAGATATGGCCGATATTGAGCCAGGTACGCTTGAAAATAGCTTCCCGTTCCAGCTCGAAATACTCATCCTGATAATACGGGCCAGCCGGAACCGGCTGGGTTCCCAGGGCCAGCGCTTCTTCGCTTTCGGGTCGTTGATATTGATGAAGTTCGTTCATGGTGATTCTCCCCGCGGAGGTGAAATCTCTGCAGCGCTTGTGCGGATGTTTTTTGGGTTAAAAATACGACACTTCTGTGGAAATTATCGGAATCGATTTAGAAACACAACACATGTGTTGTAAATTCCGTCGCCGAGGGTTATCTTTTTATTGAAATTTGGACAAACCACCCCTCCGAGTACGAAGTCATTGTGACGGCTATAAAACCCATTGATGAATCACCCAAGCGTAATAAGGGTTTTAAAGCCACCCACCGGGAAATGATCGAGACAGCGGTGACGCTCATTGCCAGCAAAGGGGTAGAGGCGCTTTCTATTGCAGCGCTAGCGCGGGAAATGGGGGTAAACCGCACCACTGTTTACTATCATTTTGATAGCAGAGAGAAGCTGATCGAAGAAGTGAAAGCCTGGTCTTCAGCCCAGCTGGCGGGTGCCTATGAGCAGCAAAAGCCTCGTCAGCAGCGCATTGATCAGCTCTACCGCTTTATAGTGGAAAACCCGCAGTTGTTAAAAATGTGGATCGACGATGCACTCAATGATGGCGATATTCGGAAGCTATACCCGCATTGGGATGAGTTGGTCGAAGGGATGCGAGGTCATTTCAGTGCCCGTGGCGACAGTCAGGACATTGATACCGAAGTATTCTGTATCAATCTGTTGATCAATGCGTTTATCAGCCCCCGGATTTTTAAAAACAGTGTGTGTCCGGAGGCTGAGGATGGCGATGTCATTGAGCGGTTTAAAAAAGAAAGTAACCGTATGCTGGCGAGTTTGGAGTTGTTGTAATCGCTTCATAGAGCATGCCATTCAAATCCGTGCATGCCGCATCAACGGTTGCTTTGCGTCAACCGCACACGGGAAACAGGGGCAGTTAGGCGTCGGGCCTTGGGCCTGTCAGCACCGGTAGATAGGTTGCGATAAATCCAGCGAACGCCGCAATCCAGCCGACGCCTGCCAGGAGTATCCAGGCGCTGTACCAAGCTGGAGCGATTAAGGGCCCCGCCACGCGCACTACACCTGCGGCAATCATCAGCAGGAACAGGATGGTAAGGTTCCATGGAGGATCTTTAATGGGCCTGCCCGTATGGCCCCAGGCCACGCGGGCCATCATCCCTATCGTTAGTGTCCCTATTCCACCTACGGCAAATGCATGAATCGCCAGTGATAGAGGTATGCCGAGCAGCGGCAGGGCGGCGACCAGGGCGAAGCCAAGAATGAAAAAAGCGTAGCCTGCATAGAGAACCCACAATAGTGGCGCGCGCAAAATCGCACGGCTGCGCCATTGCCACAGGCGGCCTGCATGGGTAACGCAAAGCCCCAGGGCCAGGACTGCCGTCAGAGTGGTATGGCCTTGCCAGATAACAGCCAGCCAAAACGTAAAAAATAGCAGCAAACTCGCCCGGTCCAGTCCGTTGCTAACGGGTAGTTCAAGCCCTGCGGTGGATTTCACAAAAAACGGTATAAGCCTTCTTGCGAGCGTCAGGCAGAGCGCGACGATCAGGTACAGCGCGCTGTAAAGGCTGGGCAGCAACCATTGTGCCTGCTCATAATAAACCGCCCAGTAAAACGCCAGGTGACTTGCGCCCAACAGGCAAAGTTTGGATACGATGCCTGCCTGGCGGCAGGTAATGAATGCCAGGTCGAAGGCGGCAGCCAACAATACAGGTGTTTGCAGTGGCGCTGCCAGAAGCAACCTTGGTACAAGCCAGAGAGCAAAAATCCAGGCTAGCGCCCGGCCGTCTACGCCAGGTAATTGTGTCCAGTTGCGCACAGCAGTAAGCAAGAAACCGGCGATTACCGCCAATGAGTAACCGAACAGCATTTCGTGCGCGTGCCACAACATGGGAGACAGGCTGGCAGCCGCCGGCCCGATGGGAACGTGGCCATGAAAAAACCCCAACCACAGCGCGACTGACAGTACCCCCGACAGCGCTGCGCCCAGAAAAAATGGACGAAAGCCGTAGCTAAGAAATGGGGTCAATGCGATTACCTTAGGGAGCCTCCAGTGCGCATCGGCCATCAATCCGCCGCAGCGATCCGGTTCAGGGCGGGTTCATTGCGAGGGTTCTTCACGCACCAGGTGCCATCGGGGTGATAGATGTAGGCCACGCAGCCGTTGCAGTTATCGCAACCGGACTTGGTGGCCTGTCCGCTCTGGTACTTGTTGACCAGCGCCGGATCGTGGATCAGGGCCCTGGCCATCACCACGCAGTCGAAACCTTCTGCCATCGCCTGCTCGGCATTGGCCAGCGACTTGCTGCCGCCCACGTAGGCCAGGGGCAGGTCTACCGCGGCGCGTATCTGGCGGGAGTTTTCCAGGAAATACATTTCCTGGAACGTCACCTCCGGCTCGCGTGAGGCTGCCGCTTTCATCATCAGAGCGGTGATACGCTCGCCCTGGGATTTCAGCACCTTACTGATTTCCTCACGGTTCATCCTGCTGCCGAACATGTACCAGGTTGACTCCACATTGCGCCCGCCGGAGAGCACCAGCATATCGGCGCCGGCGGCCTGCAGTTCGCGGGCGGTGACGATTGAATCCTCCACCTGGGTCCCGCTGCGCACGCCATCGGCCACACTGATCTTGGCCAGCACGGCGAGGTCCTGCCCCACCGCCTGCTTCACCGCCGACAGCACCCGCGCGGGAAAACGCACGCGATTGAGCGCCGAGCCGCCGTACTCGTCCTTGCGCTTGTTGCTGAGCGGGGAGATGAACTGGTTCAGCAGGTAGCCGTGGCCCATGTGTAGTTCCACCGCGTCGAAACCGGCATCGCGGCACAGTTCGGCGCCGCGCACGAACTCGCCGATAACCCGTGTCATGTCGTCGCCGTTCATCGCCCGGCTGAACAGGTTGCCCTTGAGCGCACCTGCCGCGTTGAAACCCGAACTGGAGCTGATGGTGCGCCCCTTGACTTTCATGCCGGTGACGAAGGAGCCGCCGTGGGTGAGTTGGGCAGACACGGCCGCGCCCTCGGCGTGCACCGCATCGGTAAGCACTTTCAGGTGTGGCAGCGCCGCTTCGCGCATCCAGATCTGGTTCGGTAGTGTGCGCCCCTCAGGCGCCACTGACATGTAAGCCACGGTGGTCATGCCCACGCCCCCGGCGGCCAGGTCACGATGGTGCTTGACCAGCGCCTGCGTAGGCTTGCCGTCTATACACATGGCCTCGTTGGCACCGGATTTCACAAAGCGGTTGCGCAAGGTCAGGGGGCCGATAGTCACGGCGTCAAAGGGTGAAGGGGTGGCAGTCACGGTTAGCCTCGGCAGTGGATATCACGAAGTGTCAGCAGGCCATCATAGCAATCACTGAAAACCGTGAAAACCGGGGACAGACCACGGTTTCGATGTCTTCCGATGTCACCGTTGCGAGGAACGCAGAACCTCATAGAAGGTATCGGATACTAAACCGTGGTCTGTCCCCGGTTTTGCCCGGATTTGCAATATGGGGTCTCCACCCCATTATCGCCACCACTCGCCATCCGTAGCATTGATGCTACTACCCGAACGCATAACTGCCATGGGGCGAAGTAAAGAGGCGACACGATGAGAATACTGGCGATTTTACTATTGGTAGCGATGACCGCTGCCTGCTCCCATCCTTTGGAGATAGTTGGGGAGGGAGATATTCTGTCTGCCAGTGGTGACAGGGACTGCCTGCTTGAGGACTACCTGGCGGGAGCCGCCAACTGCAGCTCAAATCTTGTCGAATCTGCCTACAACGAAACCTACCACGCGCAGCCCAGAAGCGGCTGGCGATTCGAGCGCTGGGAAAACTACTGTGAAAACCAGGGCGATGCCTCCTGCAGTTTCAATGTTCCCGAGTCCGTGTTGGTGCAGGCCTCGGGTCAGACTGTTCCGCCACTGCGGGCAGTGTTCGTGCCGCTGGATGTTCCGAACAAGCGCTGTAATGGCGGTTTTTGTACGCTGCGCGTACTGCCGGGCATCGAGATCGAGGCAGCCGCTTCCGACATCGAAAATCTTGCCAATGGTGAGTTTGCAATCGACGGCGACGCCCAGATTCTGACCCCCAAAGGTGGCGTGATCCTGGAACAGGCGGATCTGCATATCCAGCCGGACCAGGGCATGAGCGGCACGTCTCTGTCGCCCGACTACCAGATTGGTGACCTGGCCGGGAAACCGCCGACCGTTCTGCCGCGTCGTGTGAACGTTGAGACCGCCCTCGGCGCCGAGATTGATTTGGAAATCCCTCTCTACGCTGACAAGCACTATGTCCTGTTCACCCTGGAGGGTTTGCTGGATATCGAAATCGACTTCGATCTCACACTGGGAAATCTGCAACTTCCTCTCCCGACAGGCATGGACAACTGGCGCCTGGTCCTGGACCCGGTCGATCCCTTCATCTACGTCGGTGTTGATCAATCGCTGCCCATCGTATCGATCGATCCAAAGGGTTTCGGTCCTGACGTAACTGACCTGGGGCAGGGCTACGGCGTGTCCCTCGGTGGCAGCATTCCGTTTCTGCCATCAGTACCGCCGGCGATTCAGGAGGTTCTGCCCCAGATACAGGGAGACACGATTCACTACGGTAACGTTGATCTACTTGGCTGGTTGGCTGTTGTGGAACTGCGACTTGAGGGTGTCATTATCAATGACGAAGACCCGGACGATAATGGCGCCTACGTGTTCGGCGCAGATGAAAATTCTTCGCGCGATCGAGTGCGTGCCATGGTGGGTACCTTTACACCGAATTTCATTATTCCCCTGGCGTACGGTTTGTCCTTCGACCTGAATGTCGGTGGGGAAGAGCCACTGCCCTTTAACCTGGTGACCTCGAAAACGCAGATGGGCACCCCCCAGGAGCGACGTGAAGCGTGGTTCTCATTCGATCTGCCCAGCCTGGGGCCAGTAGAAGAAGCGGCCCAGGGGTGGCTCACCATGCCCGACGAACGCGCCGCCTCGGTGTTCTATTTTGGCCCCGATGAAGACGACAATTTTGTCAGGGCAGCCACCGAGACTGCCGTGGAGATCGACTCTGCCAGTATGGCTGCCGTTCACGGTGTCTCTGCAAGCGCCCTGGAAGTCAGTCAGACCACGATTGAAATCAACGCCAATGAGCTGTTGTTCTCTGCTGAAAGCATGATCGAGTCCTTCCACCCGGACGTGACCTACACCCAGAACAGCCTAGCGCGCCTGACCATACCGCTTTCGAATAACACCGAGTTTGATCTCTACATCGAGACGGCAAGCGAGATCGGCGGGGTGGCCCTGCGCAACTATGGCAAACATCTCACGGAGCAAAGCTTCCGCCACTGGGGCGAATACGTCACGCCAAACTATGGCTACCGTCTCGAAGGCGCGTTCTCCAGTGAGGGTGCCTGGCTGGAGGGCTCAACCGATACCCGCTTGCCTTATCGCTATGCGGCGGTAGATCAGGTAGTGGATATCGCCGGGCAGATCGCGGCCACCGAGGAAGCTGAACGCATTGCCGAGGCGGACTATCAGGTGAAACTGCAGCGCTTGCGCGATTACCAGGCGCTGTTGGAACGGGAGTCTGCTGCACTGGAAGACGAGCGGGCCGCGCTGCGTACCGCCGAGGAATGGCTCGCCACCAAGCGGGAGGAACTGGAGGATACGCGCAACTACGACTGCGGTTCATGCAAGTGGTACCAGGCGACTTGCCTGGCCAAAGTCGCGGCATGCCTGGCCTGGCGTGAGGGCGCTGTTCCTGTCATTCAGGGCGCGATTGTCATCGCCCAGGCTGCGGTGAATACCGCGCAAGCGGGTGTGAACCGCTTGCAGCGCAGCTATGACGAAGCGGCGCTCCTGGTCGCTGGCGCTCAGCGCGCGGTGGATCTGGCACTCGATGCTCGCAATGAAGCACGTGAAGCACTGGTTGTGCTGCGCGCGGAGCGCGAGGCACTGCCGCTTGAGGATGGCATCATTGACGTCAATGTCGCATTGCGCCTCACGCGAGACGGCTTGACCGGCACTGTCAGTGGCACTTTCCAGGGCGAGGACTTTGGTGATGGCGTGGTTGTCAATGACAGCACCGGCTCACGAGCCTGCTTCATCGTGCCACAAACCCGCGAGGAGCTTTGCACCGCACTCTAGTGTGGTGCAGGGTCTGGCGAGTGCAATAGAGCACGGTAAATGGCTAGCCTTTGGGAACGATTAGACTCATGGTAGTGCCACTTCCTTTTTCCGAGCTGAAGCTCAGGCTGTATCCATGCTCTCCACAGAGTGCCTGCACAATACTCAGACCCAGCCCGTCGCCCTCTGAATCGTCTCCCCGTGCGCCCTTGGCAAACACATCGTCGATAGTCTCCAGTGGTAAGCCCTGGCCGTTGTCTACGACCTGTACCAGCACCTGCTGGCCGCGGGGCCTGAAGGCGAGCACAAGCCGGGTTGCCTGCGCATGTCTGAGAACGTTGCTGATGAGATTGGACAACACCCGCATCATCGGCAGGGGTTGCACCGCAATCACCTGCTTGTGGCCATAGCTCGTCATTCGGGCGTTGTTTCCCGACAGCTCACGAGCAAACATTTGTTGCATCGCGTTGATAAAAACATCCGCCGCAATTGGCTCAGGCTCTGCATGGGATACCTGGGCCGCCCCATGATCAGAACTGTTTGGAGCAGCCGGCGTTGAGGTATGCGCCCCTTGCTCCGCAGCCCCCTCCAAGGCGTCCAGTTTTCCGGATACGGTGTACATCTCGGCGAGCTGGTCGACATAGTCCACCGCAAGTGAAAGGCGCTCGGCATTGTCCTGCCCCGTGGTATCCGTGGGCTGCATGCGCGAAATTGTCGATCGCAGTGAGGTGATGGCCTGACGTAAATCATGCGACACGGTCTGTAGCTGGTTTTTACTTGAGGCAGCGCTGGACAGCGCCCGTTGGTAGTCTCTTTCTGATCTCTCCAACTCGAGCTGCAGCTCAGCCTCGTTCTTCGCCGCCTCCAGCACAGCGCGTTCGGCAGCTTCCTTTTGTTGCGCACGGGTGATGACGCTAACGATCACCATGGCAAACGTGAAAAATATCAGGCCCAAAAGCCCCAGACGAAATGACCAGTTGATCTGGCTTTGAGCCGGCTCAGTTCCCATCAACTGCAGTGCGATGTAGGGTGCGACCGTAAACACGACGATGCCAATGGGAAACAGGCGGGTCAGCGTCCTCTGTAAATCGCTCTCATAGGACCAGGTAAACGGCGGCAATATCTGTGCGATCAGCATCGCCATGAACAGGCCGTTTACCGGCATCCACATAACCGCGAGCGATATTTTTTCCAGCCAGAACACGCTGGACGGCGGAAACAACGCAGCAATTGCCGCCAGCCAATAGAACAGCCTGCGCTTTTCATACAGGCGTCCACCCGGTTCCAGGCGCATGCCGACTGCGATAAATCCCACGCAGGCCGCCGCAGCGTGCAGGTAGAACGGCACCACCCACAACAGGAAATCGCTCTTTGGGGCGAGGTGGTACAGCATCCCGTCCATGGCGGAAGCGTCGGCCAGCAGAATCAGCGAGAGCGCCGGGTAATCCAGCCACCGGTACTCCCGATACGCAAGGATGATGAGCGTGGTGGATACGATCATGCTGAGCGCAAGCGTGTAAACTGAATAATCCCAGCCTGTCGGTTGGGGATCCGGTGTCAACGCAAGTGCATGTGCCGGCAGCAGCAACGCGAGAACCCCGGGCAGCAGCCTTGGAAACCGAGCATTAGTCATTGGACGCGCCAATCAACCCCTCTTCCACGGCGAGTACCAGCAATTGCGCAAGTGAATGCACTTCCAGTTTCGCCATAAAACTGGTGCGGTGTTTATCGACCGTTTTGGCGCTGATGTTCAATAGCTGCGCAATTTCCTTGTTCGATTTGCCACTCACAACCATCGTCAAAACCTGGCGCTCCCGCTCGGTGAGGTTACCGACGGCTGATTGGGATTCGATGGCCTGTAAAAAGACAGGGGCAATGAAGCGACCGCCGCTCAGAATAAGCGGCAGCTTGCTAAACACCAGTGACATATCGTCACCTTTGCTGAACAAGCCGTGCAGCCCCAACTCGACAATGTTAGCCAGCACGCCACTGGAGGTGACGCCGGTAAACACGATGATTTTGGTCTCAGCAGACCAGCGTCTGATATCGAGGATGATTTCAGCGCCGCTGGCCAGTGGCATGGATATATCCAGGAATAGCAATTCGGGCTTATGTCTCTTCACCGAGGCAATCGCCTCGATGCCATTTGCCGCCTCGGCGATTACCTCGTACCGGTATCCTGTATCTGCGGATTGATCGCGCAGTTGTTGTTTCAGTGCAGAGCGAACAATTTCATGGTCGTCGGCAACCACGACTGTAATCACGCGGGAAGGGGCAGGTTCGGGCATGACTTTAGTTTATCTCAGTCTGGCTAATTTGCAGGGCCAGTGGGCTGCGCCACTACCCGCCACGTGTTGTTGTTACCAAAGTCACCCTCTTGCCCTATATCTATGCGTTCCATGGTCGCTAGTTGCAGTGCGATAAAGTGCTTGGTCGGGGAGGGGCCGTTGAGCCGTACCCTGGCTGCAAAGAAGAGGGAGTCTGAGTCCGGGAACCACCCGTAACTTGACACTTCCCGCCTGTCGGACTCAATCAACAGTGGGTTAAGGTTCTGGGAGTCGCTTCCGTCCGGGGTTGTGATGGTGTAGATCACGTCTCCTTCGGCATCCTGGTCCCAGTAAAAAATATAGCGGCTGCTTGGCGACCACGAGAAGGTGTTCCCTGAATCACGGTGAACCCTGCTCCGACGCTCGTAGCAGACGTTGGCTGGATCCGCGGTAAAGAGCTCTGGCAGACTCGAATCGCCCTCGGCGATGATGCCGAGGTATCGCGAATCCGGTGACCAAACGAAGTTGTAGTAGTATCCAGTGTCGAACGAGAATCCCCGGTCGTACTCGTAATCGTGAACAAACAGCCTGTGCGTGTCGTTACCTACATTGACTGCGTAACTCAGGTAGTCACGATCAGGTGCCCATGCAATCTCGATCAGCTTGTGTTCGATTGGCGCCAGTACATCCAGCGTTTTGTCTCTTAGCGAGTAGACGGCGGGTGTGCGTTGAAAGGTTTCGTTGGTTAGTGACAGGGCAAGATACTTCCCCGATCCTGACCATGAGAAGGTCAAATCCCCGGAAGGCGTCGCCGATGCCACCCTGTCGGTAGTGCCTGATGCCAGGTCGTAGAGATACAGCGTTTGCGTGCCGGATGAAGCCTCGACGTATGCAAGCTCGGCCCCATCAGGGGAAAGCGCGAACTTTTGTGGCATAAATTGTCTCGTGTCTTCTTCTGCCTCAATCGCCATGATATGGAGGGCTTCACCGGTCATTGCGGAATACACATACGCGGCGTTGGTACCCGCCCCGACGACGACTTCGCTGTTCTTTGACCAGGCCACAGCGCTAATCGTCGGCATGCGAAAGAAGGTAAGTTCGTCTTCGTTTACAGGTGAACCAATGTACAGGTTGCCCGTCGTTCCGCTGGGCAGCAGCAGCTCCGAGGTAGAATGAAGCCGGACGTACGAGGCGTCGTTTGGCGCGAAGCGGTATTCGGTCCTGACAAAGCCTGTTCCCAGACTGACACTTGAACTTCGCTCGGTGAACGTCCACAGGTCATGAAAATTGGTCGCCGTTCGATTGAACTCGTCGGGTGCTGTGTAAATCAGGTAACGTCCTGTGTTGGAGAGTTGATGAATTCTTGTCCCCCCACTGGACAGATTCGCGGGGGAGTGAATGGCGTACTCGGCATTGCGTGAAAACCTGTAGCGCATCAGCCTGCGGTTATTGTCGGTGTTGTATACCACGCTGCTCTTGAGGTCTTCGAAGCGTTCCCAGTTTTGCGCTCGATCCTCGTAGCCACTGAAGCACGCGGCTGGCTCGGGCGGGCCTGAGGGTGTGACCGGGGGTGCAGGGCTGGTCGGTCCGGTCGGTGTTGCCACAATATCGTCAGACCCGCCCCCACCACCGCCACCGCAGCCGATAAGTAGCGTCCCGGCAAGCGCACTACCGGAAAGGGTTGTAAGAAGGTGTTTCAGCATCGTGCACCGCTCCTTGGCAACATTCCTGGTTGTTAGTTGTAATGGCACGAGTATAGCAGCAGGTCAGCCTGGTGACCTGCAACCGAACCGCTGCACGGCTCGGTGAGAGATTCCGGTTCGCCCCGCGGTTCTTGGCCTCATTGGGTATCGTCGGCCACCCCCGACGCTATACACTGCGCGCAAGCAGTAGAATAAAGGGGCTGTGGGAGGATGCTGCAAATGTCGCTGCATTTCCTGTGGCTGAGACTAAACCGATGAGACAGGTTGAATTGACGATATCAGAGGCAGCCCTCAGTGCCCTGCGCGCGAGTGTCGAATCCTATAGCCCTATCTCCGAAGAAACGTGGAGTGCGCTCCGTGATATATGTCGCGTAAAGCATGTTCCCCGCGGTCATATCCTTTATCCCGCAGGTGAGGTGCCCGATAGCTTTGCTTTCGTATACCTCGGTCTTTTCCGTGTATACGTCACTGACGAAAAGGGGAATGAATACAACAAGAATTTTTTTGATGAAGGCAAATACCCGGGAGCTATGACCGCGCTGCTCACCCGGTCGCCCTCTTTGACAACGATCGAGGCGCTTGAGGACTCGACCGTGGTTACCATTGATTTCAAGCGTTATCGAAAACTGTTGGAGGAGCGGCACGACCTCACGATGTACCAGATACACTATCTGGAGAAAAACTGGCTATTGGCCAAGGATTCTCGAGAAATCGAAATCGTTCAGGAGGATGCCACGCAACGCTATCTACGGTTTATGGAGGAGCATGGAACCATTGCCGCCCGAATCCCGCAGTATCACGTCGCCTCCCACCTCGGCATAACCCCTACTCAATTGAGCCGCATCCGCAAGACCCTGGCATAACAATCTCGTTATCAACCTATGTAAATGCCTCGCTCCCTTTCTGGCGGTAGTCTGCAACCCTCTAAACAAGTGATACAGGAGGGAACAGGCATGGAACTCAGTGAAGCATTGCAATGGCGCTACGCGGTGAAGACTTTTTCGAATCGCGAGGTTGAACCCGACAAACTGCAGTCTATTCTTGACGCGACTCGGATGAGCGCGTCATCTTATGGCCTCCAGCCCTATCGGATTCTCGTTATCCAATCGCAGGACACGAGAGGGCAGTTGGTGGAACACTCGTACGGTCAGGACAAAGTGTTGCACGCGAGCCACCTGGTAGTTTTCGCCGCTCAAACTGCGGTCGGCGACGAAGCTATCGACCAGTTTATCCAGCAGGTGGCACGTTCGCGTAACCAGCCCGTGCATGAACTGCGCGCTTACGCCGATCATGTCAAGGCCGCGGTGACTGGGAAGTCCCCGGCCGAACTCGTCGCCTGGTCAAGAAATCAGGCTTACCTGGCACTGGGGAATTTCCTCACGGCGGCTGCGCTGAGACGGGTCGATGCCTGCCCGATGGAAGGTTTCGATGCCGCAGGCTATGACCGGGTGCTTGGGCTGCCGGAGCAACAACTGACCACGGCGGTGATCTGTCCTATTGGCTATCGTCACCCGGATGACCCCTACGCGGACTACGACAAGGTACGCAGGCCCTATGGCGAGATGATTCTGGAGATGTAGCGATGACAATGTCTCCCGTTTTTGCCCTGTTGGCAGGCGCGGCCATAGCTGCGCAGGCCAGTATGAACGCGCAGCTGGGTGTACTGCTCAGAAGCGCCATGCTGGGTACCGGTGTCGCCTTTCTGGTGGGATTGGCCTTCGTGTTGCTGGCCTTCCTGGCCCTCTCGCGAGATTTTCCCTCGCCGGAGGTGGTGCGTTCGGTGCCGCTCTACCTCTGGTTTTCCGGCGGTGCATTGAGTGCTTTTGCCATATCCACCTACTTCTACCTGATTCCGCAGATGGGTATCGGTACCATGATGTCATGGGCCCTCACTGGGCAGGTGGTCGTCGCAATGCTTGCCGGCCATTTTGGCTGGTTCGAGCTGCCGGTACAGCCGATCAACTGGCCGAAGCTCGCGGGAGTGGCGTCCCTGGTTATCGGGATTGTCTTGATCAACGGAGATTGAGCGATGAAATTCACTGAAGACGAACTTGCCCGGGCCAACATCGATAACCTTACCGCCCTGTGGCGGGCAATGGGAACGTTTCCCGTCACCGCGGAAGACCCGGTCCCCGCATATATAAACCTGGGCTGGCCTCGTCGTTGCTGGTTCGATACTCGAAATCGTCTGCCGACGATGGAACAACTCGCCGAGGTAATCGCCGCCTTGCCGGCAGGCTATATCGTGCCGGTCTGGGAGGGCCCCCTTGCAACGGACTTGAGCAAAGCGCTAACGGCACAGGGCTACGAGATCTCATTCCACCAGACAGCCATGACACTCGGTCTGGCTGGTTGTCCGATCGATATCGGTACGACTGCTGTTCTGAAAGACGGAAAGCGAATTGAGTTGCAGCGTGTCGGCTCTGCCGAGGATATTCGCAATTGGTGTGAGGTTGGAGGGACCGCTTTCAACTATCACATCGACCCTGAAATCATCAGCGGCGCTCTCGGGGCTCAGGGTCTGGAGCTGTATCTGGGACGGGTCGAAGGCCGTGTGGTCGCTACAGGTTTGCTGTTCCAGACCGGCATAGTCGCGGGTATCCACCAGGTTGGCGTACCGAAAGCCTTTGGCGGCCGGGGTATCGCACGGGCGCTGATGAATCTGCTGCTGGGGCGGAGCGTGGAATGCGGCGCGGCTCATGTGACGTTGCAGGCTTCGGTTGAGGGGGAGCCGCTGTACCGATCGATGAACTTCGATGCGCAGTTTCGTATCAGCAACTATACGAAAGAGGTATAGAGCACAAGGGTTCTGACGGGAGATGCGATCAGCATCGAGGAGGCTCGCTCATGTAGATTTTCCACTTCCACCATACAAAAACTCATGCGCCGCGCCTGTTACTGCGGCGGCCCCAGAATAGCCATGAGCTCCTGGACTTCTGCCGGCTTCACCAGGTGATCGTCAAAACCTGCCTCCAGGGCGCGGGCACGGTCGGTGTCGAGGCCGTAGCCGGTGAGGGCTACCAGGTGGATCTCGTCGCCCCCTGACTGCTGGCGGACGCGGGCAGCGACCTCGTAGCCGTCGAACTCGGGCAAGCCGATATCAACCAGCGCGATGTCGGGCGGATCGCTGGCGAACAATGCCAGCGCCTCCCGACCATCGGCCGCCGACGACACGGTGTGACCCCACAGTTCCAGCAGTTGGCACAAACCTTCGCGCGCGCCCTCGTTGTCCTCGACTACCAGTACCTTTTTGCTCGATGCGGTCGGCGCAGGTCGATCTTCGCCGGGCGCAGGAGCCGGAGCGTCGTCAGGCTCTCCCCGGGGAATCGTTATCGTGAAGCGACTGCCCTGGCCCTTTCCCTCGCTGTGCAGGGTGATCTGCCCGCCGTGCATCTTGGTAAACTGCGAAACCAGCGCCAGACCCAATCCCAGCCCGCTGTTAGTGCGCGCGATCGAGTTATCCAGCTGGACGAAAGGATCGAAGATGGTCTCGGCCAGCTTTGCATCGATGCCGTCGCCGGTATCGGCAACGGTGAACGTCACTAGCTCGTCCGTGGCGCTGATCGACAGCGTCACCAGGTCGTCTTCGGAGGAATACTTGACCGCGTTGTCCAGCAGGTTCTGTATCGATTGCCGAATACGCGAGAGGTCAGCGACGATAAACCCGAGATCTTCCTGTATGTCGAATACCAGTTTGCGCTGTGGGTAGGTCGCCGGTGCCGTCTTGCGGATCTGCGCGGCAAAGTCGTCCAGGTCCATCGTTACCTTGCGCAGTTGTAACTTGCCACGGCTGAGTCTGCCAATGTCGAGTAGGTCGTCGAGGATGCGCTTCAGCAGGCTCGATTCGCCCAGGATGATATCGAGGAACGAATCGGCGGATGCGCCGCTGGTGGCTTCGGCCTCGCGCTGCGCCTTCAGCGTCAACGTGGCATTTGTGATCGCCGCCAGTGGATTGCGCAATTCGTGACCCAGCATCGCCAGGAACTCGTCCTTGGCGGCATTTTGCGCCTCCGCTTGTTCTCTTCCCTGCTGCTCCTTTATCAACAGATCGGTGAGCATCTCCTGTGAGCGGAAGCGTTCGATCGCAATGCTGGCGACATAGGCGCTGTTGCTGATCAGGTTCAGCTCGGCAGCAGTAGGCTCGCGAGGCGTGCGGTAATACATCGCCAGGGTGCCCAGCACTTCGTCGTTAGATGCGAGGATGGGCGCAGACCAGCAGGCCCGCAAATCTGCCGCCGCGGCGACTTCCCTGAACGGCTCCCATTTTGGATCGGCCTGTATATCGCTGACGATGACCATCTCGCCGGTGTGCGCGGCAGTTCCACACGAGCCCACGTTGGGGCCTATCTCCAGGCCGTCAATTGCCTCGGTATACATCTGGGGCAGACCGGGTGCCACGAGGTGGCGAAGCAGCCGCCCGTCCTCACTCAGCAGAATCGAAACCAGCATTCCCCCGCTGTTGGCCTCCACTGCGCGCGCCAGGATGCCCAGGGCCTCTCGCAGGTCGCTCCCCTTGAAGACGCTGGCCAGTGTCTCCTTTTCGGCTTCGAGCATAGACTCGACATGCCGGCGCCGCTCTATCTCCACCTTCAGCTGGTCGATGGTGGTGTTGAGGATATTGAAACGGTCGGATTTTGAGGAAACCGTGGGGTTTTGCAGGAAAACGCCCACGATGTTGGCGTCCGGCGGGCCGATGCGCGCACCTCGCGCCTGGAACGTTAGCGTGGTGCCGTCGCGCTGCCGCATCGCCAGCTTGCCGGGTATTGGCTGCCTGGCCCTGCGGGCCATGGCGAGGAATTTCGTGACAGTTTCGTCAGGTGCGTCGACCAAATCGGTGAGGGGTACCGGCTCACCCGCAGCCAGCGCACTGCGCAGGTCGGCGAGTGTTGCGCTGGCCTCAACCACGCAATCGTTGGCGTCAATCAGCAGGACCTGGCCCGGTAGAATCTCCGCCAGTTCGGCCCACGACAACGTCGGCGATGCCACCGGCTAGGTGCTCACGTATTCACGGCCTTCGCAGGCCTCGGCTTCCGCAGTATTTTGCAGGTAGACGACTACCCGGCAGCCGGGTGCGCCTTGTGCGATCGTTTCCTCGAGGGAGACTTTGGCATACCCCAGGTTTTCCGCCGCGATGTGCCCGAACACGTTGGAGGTCATCATGCACATCGAGGGGCGGTCGAGCACCTTGTCGCCGAACGGGCATCGACGATTGCCAAACACAATTTTTTCGTCGGTTTCCTCGAGGATAAAAAAGTCACCCTGGATGCGGCGCTTCAGGTCGACCAGGACATCACCCACCTGCTCGCGATCCAGCTTCTGAAGCGCCAGCGCATTGCGGTAGCCAGTGTTGATCTTTTCGCCGATTAACTGGCCGACCACGCTGATGAAGCCCGACGCGTCCTCCAGCCCGATGACATCTTCCAATGTTCCCGCCAGCTCGCGGATCAGGTCGCGTGTGAAGACGTCCCGGTCAAGGCCCACCTCCGCCTTGCTGGCCGCTGTATTTGATCGTGTGTCCTCTGCCATTGCCTGCCTTCCAGAGATCAATCTGTGCGTCATACCGCACTCCCATACAGTATAATCTCTTCCGTCCCCATGGCTAGCGTCTACGCTCGAACGGCGGAGACAGGACATCGGTGATCCCATGCGTTATGCCACCCTGTTGATCATTTGCTGCGTACTCGCGGCTTGTGATGATGCTGCAGACAACGCCTCGATTCCTCTGACGTTTGGCGAGCCCTTGTCGTGTCCGGCCTGGTCATCACCGTGGGTCGGTGCTGCCTGCCAGGACGATGGGGACTGCGGGTTCGAAGGTGGTACCTGCTTGCGGGAAGTGGCAGGGTTCCCCTGCGGCACGTGCTCGTTGTCGTGCGACACGCTGTGTCCTGATCTGGATGATTTCCCCGTGACGTTCTGTACCAACGGCCTCGATGTCGGCATTTCGGATGCCGGCTATTGCCTGTCCAGGTGCGATCCCCGGTTCGTCGAGAACGGCGGTAGCGCCTGCCGCGACGGCTACACCTGCAAGTTACTTGCGCGCAATGCCGTCCCGGATTTCAAGACAGGGGTTTGCGCGCCCGGTGAACCTGCGGCGCAAACTGACTGCCGCCGCGGACTGGAGTCGCGCGATGTGCTGTTCACTCCGGTAGCGTTCACGGCGGAACACCCCGAAGGTTACCCTGAACTTACGTGCGATATTGAGGACCCCGTTTTTCTTTACAGCCCGCTGGGCGACACCGCAATGATCGATATCCGGCGAGGGGAAAGCGCTCCCGCGCTCGCTTCGTGTTCGTTGGTGAACGCGATTGAATCAATGCTGGACGTAGCCCGTTCGATGGGAGCCAGGGAAATTTTCATCGTCAATCCCTATAGCTGCCGCCTGATCGTTGGCGGCGCGGAGTTGTCCATGCATGGTCTTGGCGAAGCCATAGATATATTTGGTTTCCGGCTGGACGACGACAGCGTGTTGACGGTGGCAGGGGACTGGGAGGATGGCGTCGAGGCGCCCGTGACCACCGCGGGCGCCTGGCTGCGCCAATTCACGGACACACTGTGGGAGCGACAGATCTTCAGCGTGATCCTGACGCCCGAGTACGACGACGCTCACGACGATCACTTTCACCTGGACCTGACACCGGCCACGGTTTTCTACCAGTGAAGACGTCGAAGCCTTTGTGCATTTCAGGTTGCTGGGTAGTATTTCGTATCATCCCCCACCTTCGACGCTATACACTCAGTGCAAGCAATATAATAAAAGGACTTAGCGGGTATGCACGCACCCGGCCTGACGCAACGGATTTTCCGAATCGGCTTAGTGGCATCCCTC
>CAYGOX010000011.1:2247-5163 GCA_964351485.1 uncultured Halioglobus sp. | reverse complement strand
CTGTCTCTTTCCGTCGCGGTCGCCGCGGAAGAGGCGAGGCACCATGCCATCCTGCTGGACATGTCCGGGAGTATGCTCGATCCGCTCAACGGAACTCCCAAGTTTGAAATTGCCCAGCAGTCACTTCAAAGCCTCGAAAGTCAGCTCCTGGGCCAGACCAATATCTCGGTAACCTATTTCGCGAATGGTCACGCGCGGGGGGACGATGCCGCAAACTGCACCGCGTCGCGCCAGGTAATCGCCAATGGCGAGGTCATCACCGCGACGCATCTACAAACGATGACTGCCGACCTGGCAGACCCGCAGGGGCGCAAAACCAACATCTCACATGCCATTGCTGTTGCCTCGAAGGAACTGGAGGCACTGGGCGGCGGCAAGATCATTCTTATCTCGGACGGCGTTGAGAACTGCAAGCGCGATCCGGTGCAGCTCGCCCGCGGTGCGCAGTCGGCGGGTATACCCATTGACACGATCGGTATCGGTAGCGCGGGCGATTTCGCGCAGCTTGGGCGCATTGCGCTCGCCGGGGGCGGTACGTTTGCGCTGGCCGATAGCGCCGCGAGCCTCGCGGCGGCGATCGGCGCTGCATTGCCCGGCAGTTTTGAGCCGCCTGCGCCGATGCAGATGCCCGCGGCAGAGGCCGCCTCCGTCGAGTTCAGCGAGGTGACGCAGATACCGGCGCAGCCCGCGCCGGCGACGGCACCGCTGGTTCTGGAGATGGATGTCAGCGTGGCGCAGGAGCAGAAACTGCCCGTTGCCGTTGAGATTATTCTGGACGTGAGCGGCTCCATGGCCGGTCGGCTGCAGGGTGTGCGCAAAATGACTTCGGCCCGGCAGGCATTGAGCGAGGCCCTGGCGGGGCTGGAGAGCGATGCCTTTATCGTGGGGTTTCGCGCCTACGGCTTTGACGCATCGGTGCCCAAGACGCCTGAGGCCTCCTGTCCTAACACGGTGTTGCTGAACCCGGTGGCGCCGAACCAGCTGGCGAGTATTCGCGCCCAGGTCGCCGGTCTCGTCCCGTATGGCTACACGCCGCTGGCGGCAAGCCTCCAGCTGGCCGGTGAAGACCTGTTGGCTGTGCCCAGTGCGAAGCAGATGATTATTCTGCTGACGGACGGTGAGGAAAGCTGCGGTGGCGATCCCGAGGCCGTTGCGGCGGCGCTGCGGGAAAAAGGTATTGACCTGGAGGTGCACATCGTCGGTTTCGATCTCGCCGTCGATGAGGCAGCGGTGATGAAGGATGTGGCAGCTGCCGGTGGTGGTGCGTATTACGACGCGCGCGATGCGGCGCAGTTGCAAGAAGCGCTCACCGAGGTGATAACCGTGACCGCCAACAAGGTCGACCCGGACTGGCTGCGCACCATCTCGCCGGTGACAGGTGGTGAGACGGCGGACGAGGCGCCGCTCGTGACACCGGGCACCTACACCCTGACCGATCACCTGCCCAGGGGTAAGGAGATGTTTTTCCGGGTCGACACAACGCGCGGCCAGCACGGCGTTGTACGCGGGCTGATCCAGTCTCGCCGGCTGGTCCGCGACGGCGACGGCCAAGACAATGACCAGGTGGAATCTGATCTGGGGTACGCGCAGTACACCATTCGCATTTACGAAGCCGACGGCGGCAAAATTGGGGGCCGGACGGTTCGCCTGGCGGGCGAGCCGGGCAGTTACGGGCATGTGGGATTCAGCGACCTGGCAGGCAGTGGGTTTGTCTTCAGCATCAGCAGCGACTATGACCGGGTGCACAAGGACGCACTGTTCAATATCGAAGTGATCGACGCCAGTGACCAGTACCTGGGGGTCGAGGCCGGTGACGACCTGGGTGCAGATACGCCGACACTGGAGTTGGGTACACCGATTACGGGTCACCTGGGCGATGGCGATCGCAAGGACGTCTACCGCGTCGCGCTCCCGCCCGGTGCAGCCGGAGCGACGCTGGCGCTGGCGTTCAGCGAGCCGGAGTTCGCCTCGCGGGTTATTGTGAAAGGCTTGTCCACCGGGCGGCGAATCCAGAGTGTTGCCAGCCGCGGCGAACCGTACGCGATGGAGCTGGCGTTGCCCGCGCAGGAGAGTGAGGGCCTGATGATCGAGATTCGTTCCAATAACCCGTCGCTTCGAGAAAAATTTTCAGCGTATGAACTGACGGTAGCGAGTAAGGAGTCACCATGAAAATGCACAGCGTGTTGCAGTGCGCGGCCGGTCTGCTGGTGGGCGGCTGGTTAAATGTTGCTGCTGTTGTTGCGGAGGAGGCAGATGACAGTGCGGGAGTTGGTCCCGTAGAGGTCGTCGAGGCCTATATCAGTGAGGCGGTGGCAACGGTCAACCGGGTTTACGATTCCGGGCTGGATGGTGCCGAGCGCTCGACGCTGATCGGGCAGTCTGGCATCAATGATTACTGGGTCAGCAGTCGACAGACTACCATTGCCGGCACAGGCAGTGGCGCGGCGTTTGCTGTGCTGCTGAGTTTTCGACCGGACAGCTGGCAGCTGGGAACGTTCCGGCAGGCCGGTGATTTTGGTGAGATCGCCGCGGAGTTTTCGCGCACAAAGACCTTCAGGTCTGGCGGGCAGAGCACATCAACCAGGACGCTGGTGTATGAATTGGTGAAGTCGGACGGTCGTTGGGCCATCGCCAGTTTCCGCAAGATCAAGCCCGAAGACACGGCGGCGGATGCGCAGGCCAGCGCCTGGGAAGCCAATGCATCGGCTGTGAGTGCTCCTGCAGACAGCGCCAGCCCGCTGGACGTGGTTCGCGCGCAGCTTGATCTTCTGCGAGGCTTGCCGCCGCAGGCCCTGCGCAGCGCCAGCGAAAAATCGTCCGGCCTGTGGTTGGATACCCGCGAGGCGCGCCAGGGGCAGGGCAGGGTTATCTCCATGGCTGCGGCGATGGCAGGGTTTTCAGGGGAGCCAGTGGAGT
>CAYGOX010000011.1:0-2237 GCA_964351485.1 uncultured Halioglobus sp. | reverse complement strand
GTGGAGTGGTCACTGACGCTGGAAGAGGAGGGAGACTCGTCGGCCACCGTGAAGGCGCTGGTGGTTGCCGACAAGCCCGCGGCATTTGGCGGTCTGCGGTTCTCGCTCGAAAGAATCGATAATCAATGGTTGTTGTCAGCCGCAACCGCGACACGATAGGAGGCGCTCATGCCCGTTAAGCGACACCCCTTTTGGCACCGTTGCCTGATTGGTGCGATGTGCGCGCCCTTGACGCTGCTTGTTGGCAGTGTGTCTGCGCAGGAACCGGTGGGTATCTACGAGGATCACGTCTCCGACGCGCCGTTCACGCAGGATAAGCCGGTTCGCATCCGGCTGAAAAAAAGCCCTGATGTCGCGCTCGGCCGTATCGGCGGCGTGTGGGGCGCACTGGGTGACGGGGACGACGGTGACAGCTTTTTTGTCGGGAAGACGCCGGATCTCACCAATCTCCAGGTCAGTGTGCACACCCCGGACGGGAGCCCGGCTGTGACCTGTGTTTTCAAGGCGACGGACGGTCAGGACGTGGAAACGGTCAGGCTGGAGTCGGTGCCCGGTACAACGACGAAGCAGTGGGTATCCCTCAAGGGGAAGATTAGTGTGGACGTGCTGGCCGGCAGTGACCAGCCAACGAACTATGCGCTGTATATCTGGTACCCCGGTGGCACCGTGGATTCCCTGAATGCCCGGGAGATCGCAGAGATTTCCACCGGCGACTACGCCGAGAAACCGGTGATCTTCACCTCGCGAAGGAGACAATGATGATGTCGGGTTGCCTGAGGAAAATCTTCATATGCCTGCTCGGTAGTGTTGCGTCGATTGCGCCGGTGCGCGCCGAGGTGGATTCGATTTTTACCGCGTCCCTGGCAGATATGGTCAAGGGCGCGGCCGAATTCAAGGTCGGCATGGACAACTATCATGCTGCGCAGGGGTGCGCGGCGGATCCGTTTTGTGAGCCCGGTGACGGCCCGTCGTCAGGCCTTGAAACGGGCATGGCGGACTGCTGCTACGAAAACACCGCGTGCTACAACGAGTTTACCGAGTGGGTGAGGAAAATCGATGTCGCGCTTTTCACCCTGTACAAGAACGAGCGCACCTACAGCATTTTCATGCGCGCCCAGGATGCGCGCATCGCCATGATGAAAGGCGCCGCGAGCACCAGCGCCGCCGGTACCGCGATCGGTGGCAAGCTCGAAGCGGATATCATCAAGGCGCGCGCGGACTACGTGGACAAGTTCAATGCCACGACCGACAAGAATATCGACCGGCTCAATGATTTCCTGATCGGTCTGGACGGAACGCTGGGCCAGTACTGCGACGCCAACAACTGGTACCAGGTCAGCGGCCTACCCATCTACATCCACGCCAAGACCAAGTTTCCCAAGTAAAACCGGAACAAAAAACCGGGGACAGACCACGGTTTTGGTGAAAACCGTGGTCTGTCCCCGGTTTTTTGTTCCCAGTTTTACGCCTCCTGGTCAGCGCCGCTCGGCAATAAACACAGGAATGACCCGCGAGGTCTTGGCCTGGTACTCCTCGTAAGGAGGATAGGCCGCCACCGCGTGTGCCCACAGCTCGGCGCGCTCCTGCGCATCGGTAACTTCCCGCACCCGCATGTCGAACACCTCGGTATGATCGCGGATCTCCACGTCGGAATTCGCGCGCAGGTTATAGACCCACACAGGGTTTTTGGGTTGCCCGCCCATAGAGCCTATCAGCACGTAATTGCCGTCGCGCTCCACGCGCATAAGGGGAATCTTGCGGATAGCGCCAGATTTGTTCCCCGTGTGTGTGACGATGATGCAGGGCATGCCCGTATCGAGCAGCGTCGTGCCCTCGGTGCCCCCGCTTTTCTCGTACAGTTCAACCTGTTCCCGCACCCAATCCAGTGCTGGTGGGATGTACTTTGTCATACCGATGCCTCCTTTGGCTGCCCATAACTGAAAAACCGGGGACAGACCACGTTTTAGATGGCTCGGATAGTAAACTCTAAATCGTGGTCTGTCCCCGGTTTTTCCAGCGGTCTATACTTGGAAATGCTGGGTCCCCGGAATTTCCGGTACCATTCCTGAAGACAAGCACAAGGAGTCCGCTATGCAATGGCTAAAAATGGTATCGCTTGCCGCTCTGGCAATCGTCTCACTCACGGGCTGTAAGATCTGGGTGGTATCACCCCCCGGCGGCGATGTCCTGCTGGGAGACCCCCTCAACCTGCTGCGCTGTCAGGGCGGCAATGTCTG
>CAYGOX010000010.1:3947-25154 GCA_964351485.1 uncultured Halioglobus sp. | reverse complement strand
CCTGGTTCGGGTCCGGGTGGGCGTCGTAGGTGCCGGCAAACTTGTAGTCGCCGAAAAGAGCGCGGCGACCGCGGCGAATCCAGTGACGCGGCGGAAAGAGCTGGAAGGTGTCTGCCGGGCGGTAGTCGATTTTCAGCCCGGTTTTCCACGGCTGCGTCTTGCGCTTGGTGTTGTGCAGCAGCTTGGTTTTTTCAGTGAGATTGTCGAAGTCGTTCCACTCGTTTTCGAACAGGCCGATGGTCGCCGGGTCTTCCAGTTTCAGCGAGACCCAGTCCATGTAGTCGCGCCGGGCCGGTTCGAACATCTCGCAAAAATTCTCTTCGAAGCGCCAGTGGCTCAGTTTGCTGCAGTCGAGCAGCATCACGCTGCTGGCGTAGGCGCCCTTGCGCCCCTTGCGGCCCGACTTGGGCCGGCACATGATGGCGGCGCCGGCCATGTCGCGGCTCAGCAGTTCCCAGATATCGCCGATTGCGAAAATGTCCGGGTCCATCACGACGGCGCGACCCTGGTAGTCCATGAGCTGGGGCGGCGCGAAACGCAGCGGGGTAAACGACTGCAGGTCGTTGTTGTACCAGGGCCGCATTTCGCCGTCGCGCAGGTAGAGCTTGTCTTCGTGCTCGGCCATCACCGGGAAATCCTTGACCTCGATGAACCGGACGTCAAATTGGTCGGCGTGGGCGGAATTCTTCTGCAGGGAGTAGCGGCTGACCAGCGCGCCGAGCATCTGCTTGTGATTCGTGTGAATGAATACTGTGGGCTTCACGCGGTTTCGTCTCAGAGAAATTTTGCGGCATAGTGTACCCTCGCGCCGGGATGTCATAAATGCCTGGCTTTGGCAATTTTTCGAGCGGCAGCAGGGGCTTATGCGCTGTCATCGCGACGGTAATCGCCCCGGGGGGCCTAGTGGAAAACAGTGAACCGGTGGTCTGGTGCCTGCACGGCGAGAAGGCCGGGGACAACACCCAGGTGCGGGCCCTTGCCGAGGAGCTCGGCTGGCCGCGCCAGGTCAAGCAGATCGTCGCCCGCCGCTTCGAATTGCTGGTGCATATCGGCCACCGTGCCACCCTGAAGGGAATCGACACCGACAAATCCAGCGCATTACGGCCCCCGTGGCCGGACGTGGTCATCAGTGCCGGCAGGCGCAATGAGCCGGTCGCGCAGTGGATCAGGGCGCAGTCCGGTGGCCGAACCCGCCTGGTCCACCTCGGCAGGCCCTGGGCGCCGCTGGACCAGTGGGACCTGCTGATTACAACCGATCAGTACTTCCTGCCTCGCCGTCCCAATATCCTGCACAACACGCTGCCGCTGCTGCGCCAGACCCCCGAGGCGCTGCGCGCGGCGGGTGAGGACCTGCAGCCGCTGATCGAAGCGCTGCCGCGACCCTGGGTCGCCGTGTTGATGGGGGGGGACAGCGGTCGTTATGTCATGACCGCCGCCAAGGGGCGGCGGCTGGGTGAGCTGGCGACGGATCTCGCCACGGCCTGCGGCGGCTCGGTGCTGGCCAGTGACAGTCCGCGCACGCCCGTCGCCGCGGGCGACGCGATGCAGGCACAACTGAGCGAGCCACACTTCTGTTACCGCTTTCACGCCCGGGGCACGGCCGGGGAAAACAACCCCTACCTGGGCCTGCTTGCGCTGGCCGACGCGTTTGTCGTGACCGGCGAATCGATGTCCATGCTGGCCGAGGCGTCTGCAACCGGACGCCCGGTGTTCGTCTTTGACGTGGGTGACGGGGATCGGGCCTGGTGGAGCCTGCTGCACAACTACCGCTACAAACCCCTCAGTTTCCGGCTGGGCATGGCCCTGGGGCCGACGCGAATGCGGCGCGATATCGGCCGGATACAGGAAGCGTTGGTGGCCAGCGGTCGGGCGCGCTGGCTCGAGGCGGGCACCGTCTACCAGGCGGCAGAAGTGCTGGGGTCAGGGGCAGTGAGTCTCCCGGAAGCCGGGGATGACGATGTGGCGAAAACCGAGCTGGCCGCCGCCGCGGAGGCGGTCAGGCAGCTTGTGACAGCGCCGTGAGGGGGTGCAGCGGCGCTGGCGGCAGGTCGGGTGTTTTGTCGAGAATCTCGAAGGCGTCGTGACGCACGTGATTCTGCGCCATCTCGTTGCGCAGGAAATCCTCTGAAATCTTGCCCTGCGCCAGACACTCCTTGAGCAGCCCGAAGAAAAACACTTCCTGGTTGCGGTCCGGGTGCTGCTTGTAGTTGCCCAGGAACGCGTATTCCCCGAACAGCTTGCGCCGCGCCCGCATCACCCATGCGGCGGGCGGGAACAGGCGGAACCGCTCTGCCGGGCGCCAGTCGGTCGGCAGGCCGGTTTTCCACGGTTGGGTCTTGCGCCGCGTGGTGTGCAGCATCCTTGTGTCGAGGGTGAACTTGTCGAAGTCGTTCCACTCCGGTTCGAAGAAACCGATCGTCTCGGGGTCTTCTTCCTTGAGGCAGATCCAGGGCTGGTAATCCTGGGTGAAATTGAACATCGCCTCGAACTTGGGCTTGACGTCCCAGTGCTTCAGGTCGGCGCATTCGAGCAGCATGACGCTGCTGGCCATGCACTTGTCGATGAGGCCCTTGTGGCCCGGGCGCATGCGGCACATGATCGACTTGCCCTGCATGTCCCGGGTCAGCAGCTCCCAGATGTCCGCCACGGCGAAAATGTCCGGGTCGATGACGACGGCCCGCCCCTCGTATCCCATCAGGCCGGGGGGCATGAATCTCGTCGGCGTAAACGATTGCAGATCGTCGTTCAGCCAGGTGCGCTTGACGCCGTCACGGAGGTATTCCTGGCCCTCGTGCTCGGCGAAGAAGGCATAGTCGCGGCTATCCATGATCTGGACGTCGAATTTGTCGTTGTTCTTTGAATAGCGGCGCAGGGCGTGCTCGGCCACGATGGCGCCGGTGATCTGCTTGTGATTTGTCTGGATAAATACGGCGGCTTTCATGGTCCGGCTATGGGCGCAAAGGGGGCAAAAGCCCCTGAAAATGACTGGGGCAACTATAAAGGAATGGCCCGGTCAATGCCATTTGAGTACGCGTAAATAATTCCCCGCGCAGGGCGGTTATTTGAAGATGCCGCGCCGGTACAGGCCCCAGAAAAAGGCCCAGAGATGGATCAGCGGGCGGCGCCGGACCTTGTCCGGGATCTCGATTTTCTCACCGCTGTGGCGCTCCAGTTTCCAGGCGATATAGTCCAGCCCCCCCTCAAAGGTGAACAGTGCCTTGACCAGGCGCAGGATAGACAGCAGCTTGCCCTGCACGCGGCGTACCAGCCAGGCCGCGCGCGCCGTGCCGCGCTGCCAGGCAGTGCTGGCATGGGCATAGCCCGGGGCGGCGCCACTCCCGTCCTCTACCAGCTGCAGGTCCAGGGCGCCGGCATGTTCGCGGGTCATCGCCGTGTAGTAATCCACTGCCGATTCGGCCAGCTCCTGCGCGCGGCCGCTGCGCTCCGTGCGCAGTTCTGTCGCGTAGCTCTGGGCCAGGGCGCCCTGCCACAGCGCCGTGATACTGCCCTGTGCCGGCAGCACCGGCAGTGTCCTGCGCAGCAGCGTGTAGGCGGCGGTATGCAGTGCCTGTTCCACGCGCTGGCGGGTGGGCTCATCGCGCACCTGCAACAGGGCAGTCGGCTGTGCAAACCGGCCCCAGAGGTAGGATTCGAACCAGGCGGGGCTGCAGCCGCGCTCGAAATCCCGCAGCGAAATGACCGTCACCTTGCTGCGCAGTGTGGGCTGGTCCGCGTCGTCTCCGAGCGGTGCCTGCTGGGCGTAGAACACGTTGGGTGGCAGCAGCCAGTTCGCCACGGCCAGGCGGCGCTGCCGGTAGGCGTCGGTGTAGTTGTCACACAGCAGGTACAGGTCCAGGAGCCCGTCGTAGATATCGCCACTGCGCAGGCAGGAGCCGTAGACCAGTGTGCAGCATACGCGGTTGCCCAGACGCGCCTGAAGTTGCTGCAGGAGGGCCTGCAGGGCCGGGTCGTCGGCGAAGGACGCGGTAGGGGCGGGCGCAGCGGCAGTCACAGCTGAACAAATTCCAGTGCGGGCGTGGGCGTGACGGTCACTTCGCCGTCGACCCCGAAGATTTCACCATCGAGGTTGAGCTCTCCGGCCAGCGTCAGTCGCAGCCTGTCGGTGTTATGGCTGCGATACCCCTGCGCCGGGACAGCGTTGCGTCCGGGCTTGCCACGGATGATCGAGATAAATGTGCGGACAAAGCGCGTGCAGCCTTTCTCGAAGACCGTGAGCCGGATAGCACCCGGGTCCGGGCTCCAGAACGGACGCATCCCGAAGGCGAGACGTTGCAAGGTGCTCACGACAAGAATCACCGTGTCGATGGTTTCCGGTTCGTCATCCCCCAGCTGCAGGCCGAGGCGGACGTGGCGGTTGAAGGCCGGGTCATTGCGCGACAGCCCCCAGACCGTGCGCACGGTACCCAGCGCGAGACTGAAATCGTCCCGCAGTCCGCGCGAGTGGATATTTTCGTGGGCGTAGGCCGTGCCGTGAATGATGGCGCCGCCGCCGAGGAACATGCCGTGACGCACCGGGGCCTGGCCGTCACTGACACGCAGCAGGTGCCGGCGTTCCAGTGTGACGTTCTCCGGCAGGTCGTTCTCACACCAGCGACAAAATTTTTCCACGGCGGCATTGAGGCTGCCGGTGATGCCGATATCACCGGCATTCATGTTCGCGGTGCCGCCGGGCAGCAGGGCGATGCGCGGCAGTGTGTCGAAAACCCCGGATTCCAGCGCGGTGCCCAGTACCGCGGCAGCCGTACCGTCGCCGCCATTGATAGCGAGCACCCGCACATTGCTTTGAGCCATTGTCTGGAGCGCCGGCAGGATTTCCTGTGCGCTGCGGGTCACGATGTGGAGGATGTTGTCGCACCGGTCGATGCGCGCGGCGATACGCTCAAACCGGGACCGGTTGTGGCCGCTGCCGGGATTGCTGATCAGGCCGACGGGTGTTGCGCCGCCGGTCACCGGGGTTTGTCTCGCAGCACAACCCGCTTCAGGTCGATATACGACTGGCCGAGCCGTGGCGCTTCGCCGCGGATCTTGACGGGTATGCCCTGCTCGACATCAAAGTCCATTTCCAGCGGACCCTGCAGGCCCATGAGACTGAAATCGGTTTCCTCGGCCAATTGTCCCAGCGGTTCAACCTGCAGCATTACGGTGCGAATCTTGCGCTTGCCGCGCACGGGGCGCTGCCCCTCGACGGCGTAGTCAACCTCGAGCTGTCCCCGGTTGCCGTGGGTCATGCGCACGCGGTAGAAGTTGAAATCCGTATGTACGACCACGTCGAGGCGCTGGTCATCGCTGTTGTGGAAGCGCGTTGCGAGCACCAGCAGCGCGTAGGCATCGGTGACCACCACGGTGCTGGGCATCTGCGGGTAATTGATCAGGGAGTGGCCGCTCAGCGGCCAGTCTTCGGGAGATTCTGTTTCGAGGCCGCCGGGGTCGCGGCGCTCGCGGACGATATGCTGGGGCAGGTAATCCCAGAACTTGAAACGGCGGTCGCTGCCGCCGCTGAAGCGTTCACGCTGGACCAGGCGGGCATCGCCCGGTATCAGGGTCAGGACCTTGAGTTCGTCATTGCGCATCAGGGCGTTGAAGATGGCGTTGTTTGCCGAGAGCTTCCAGCGCTTGGGGTTGCAGTCATCCTCCTGTACTTCGACGAAGGAGTAGGCGGTTGCCAGGAACGCGCTGCGCTCGAACTCCAGCGCCCGCCAGACCGGCAGTTGGGCGTCCAGTCCCTGTGCGCGCAGCGGCAGGACCAGTGCGAGAAGGCACAGGCACAGGAGAAACCGGGTAGGAGATGTGTTGCGGACACAAGTCATGGCGCGCTCGGATTTCCTCCACGTCAGGAGCAGGGGAACAGTAACCTAACCGCTGCCGGGCCGACACAGTTACTTGTCAGTAATTGTGCCAGCCGGCGCTTGTGTTGTGTCAGACCGCCGGGTCCGGCGGGAGTTCGGTGCGTGCGCGATGGTATTTTCTCCGGTGGTTTAAGTTTCACACAGCGGTATACTGCGCCACGCCGGCCCGGCGTGTCGGCAATCCGGATTGTCAGCTGGTCAACGCATGCAGATTGAAGACTATTACGAACTTCGACAGGGGAAGCTCTGCTTTACACGTGAGCAGGGCAGCCACTTCGCCAAGGCGGTCGCGGAGGATTTCAACCCGCTGCACGACGCCGATGCATCGCGTTTCTGTATCCCGGGCGATCTGCTGTTCTCGGTCATCCTGGCCCGCTACGGTATCAGCAGCCACATGGAGTGCACCTTCGCCGGTATGGTGACAGAGGGCATTGAACTGCTACTGCCCGAACCCAGTGAAATGCTGTCCATAGTGGACGCCCAGGCGCGCGAATACCTGCGCGTGGCGCGCAGCGGCGACAACACGCGCGATACCGCGCTGATCCGGAACCTCTCACACCAATACGTCAAGTTTTCCGGGCACAGCTTCCCCGACATCCTGGTGCCGCTGCTGACGGAGCACGGGGTGATGATCAATCCCAAGCGCCCCATGGTGATGTACCAGAGCATGAGCCTGGACCTGGACCGGGTCGAGATCGCTGCGCCGGCCCTGCGCAGCGACGCCAGCACATTGGATTTGAACGGCAAGCGCGGGATGGCGGTGTTGTCTTTCCGCCTGCTGGATGGTGATGAGCCGGTGGGTCTGGGCCAAAAACGGATACTGCTGAGCGGTTTGCAGCCCTTCGACAAGGCGCAGGTTGAGGCCTCCATGGCCGAGTACGCCGATCGCAGGCGCCAGTTCGCCGCCGCGACCGCCTAGGCGCTACTGCCCGGAGCCTGTCTACCGTCCTGGGCGCCATTGCGCAGTGACACGGCAATGGCGAAGGGCAGCCAGAAGACGAACCAGACCAGGCTGACCTTGTCGATCAGCCGATCGCCGTTGAACATCGACAGGACGCAGCCGGTCACCAGCAGGCTGAACCCCATTCTCGCCACCGCGTGTTCCAGCTGGCCCAGCAGGCGCCACCCCGTCCAGCCGATAAGCGCGATAAACAGCGCCAGCCCGACGACGCCTACCTGTTCGGCGGTGGACAGGTAGAGGTTGTGCGCGCCGCGCAGTTCGTTATCGAGGATGAGGATAAAGGGCTGCTCGGTGAGTGCGCCGTTGCCGAACAGCCAGGCGCTATCGAGCAACCGTTCGAGGTGTACGCGCCAGAGCTCCATGCGATAGCTGTCGCCGCGCGGCAGGAGCAGCTCGTGCAGGGTTGAGCCCGGGTAGCTCGCAGCGTAGAGAAATATGCCGCCAATGACGACCGCGCCGAGTGCAATCAGGGCCAGCAGGCGGCTGCGCGTCATGGTGTTGGTCGCCAGGGCAAAGGACAGCATGCCCAGCGTACTGCCAATCCATGCCGCCCGGGTACCGCTGAGGAAAACGACGGCAAGTGTGGCGGCGATGGCTGCGGCGGCCAGTACCTTCCAGCGGCCCTGCCCCAGGACAAAGGTCACCGCGAGAAAGGGCAGCGTGGCGGCGTACTGGTGGCCCGCGCGGCCGGGGTTGTTGAGGCGGAAAAGGCCCTCGAGGCGCTCCAGCGGGTACGGTGGATCAATGATGTACAGCGCGATACAGATCAGCGCACTGATCAGCGCCGCCAGAATGACGATGTGTCGCAGGTAGGTGCCGAACCCCTGCTGCTGTGAAAATGCGTGCGCAAACACCAGCATGAACCCGATGATCGCGATAGCGCGCGCCCAGATCTGGCCGTGATCGGCCGGCGATGCACCGGTGGACCACAACCCGGACAGCCCCAGTAGCACGGCCAGTGCCGCAGCGAGCCAGAACAGGGGATCGGAGACGGCGCCCCCCGGCGCGTGCAGCGTCTCGCGCTCGGTGTACCAGAGGTAATAGAGCACCAGCGCGAGCACGAAATCTGCTTCGAAAGGTACCAGGTAGACCGAAGCGAAAGTCCAGACGACGAGAATGGCAGAGCGGCTGAGGCTCGCGGGCGCTGTAATCAGTTCTTTGAGCAAGCGTATGAGGGTCCGTCGGAGGTGGCGCAATTATCGTTGCGCGTTTTGGCGCGCGTCAAGCGAGGTCGGGATTGGACCATTTACCGGGTCCTCCAGCCGCGTTTGTTTTCAGCCATTTCGCTGTTGCGCTGTGCCAGTGCCGCCTTGAGGCGCGCCAGCTCGGCCGGATACTTGAGCGATGTGTCGTAGGCCTCGCGCGGATCATTGGCCAGGTCGAACAGCCACTCCTTCTGGGGTACTGCCGCGGCCATCGGCATGGCGTCGGTCGAGTAGAAAACGCCGGCCGGGGCGCGGTACTTGAAGCGCTGGTCGCGCACGGCGAACAGCGTTTCGCTGTCGTAGTAGTAGAGGTAATCGTGTGGCGTTTCTGCGCCGCCGGTGAGAACCTCGAGAATGCTGCGCCCGTCGATGATGCGATCCCGTGGTGCCGGCAGGCCGAGTATGTCGAGCACAGTCGGGAACAGGTCTGTCCCCATCGCCATCGAGTCGACCACGCCCAGTGAGTCGATGCGCGGCGGCCAGTGCGCGATAAAGGGCACCCGCATACCACCTTCAAAGGTGTTGCCCTTGCGCCCGCGCAAATTGCCGGCGTCGCCGAGGAACCACGGCCCGTTGTCTGATGTGACGATAATCAGGGTGTTGTCCAGTGCGCCGGCGCGTTGCAGTGCAGCGATAATTTCGCCGACGCTCTCGTCGATTTCTTCCAGCACATCGCCGTACAGTCCCGCCCGAGAGCGCCCGCGGCGATCGGCGCTGGCGTGCAGCGGGTCGTGCGGGAAGTTGTGCGCGAAGTAGAGGAAAAAGTTTGATTGCGCCGATTGCTCGATAAAGTCGACAGCCGCATCGGTGTAAAGCGCCGTCATCTGCGTCTGGTCGACCGGTGCCGGCACCGCGATCTCGCGATCGCGATAGAACGCAAAGGGTTCCATGTCGTTGCTGTACAGTGCGCCGAAGTAACTGTCAAAGCCCATGTCGTTGGGCAGCGACGGGCTGCGGTCTCCCAGGTGCCACTTGCCCACCATGCCGGTGGCGTAGCCCGCCGCTCGCAGCAGGTCGGCCAGGGTGATCTCCTCGGCCGGCAGCCGGGTGTTGCCGCCGGGATTGAACAGCGCCTTGATGGTCAGCGCGGTGCTGCTGCCGGTGGGAAACACCACGTGGGGCAGGCCGGCGCGCGGTGCCAGCCGGCCGGTCAGGTAAGCGGCGCGCGACGGTGTGCAGACTGCCGCCGGGGAATGGAAGTCACTGAGGGTGACGCCTTCGCGGGCGAGACGGTCGAGGTTCGGGGTTGCGATCAGGTCGCGACCGTTCGCGCCGGCGCCGATATCGCCATAGCCCATATCGTCATAGAGGATGAAGACGATATTGGGTGTGTCCTGTGGGACGGAAGCGTCGGCGATCTGCGCCAGGTAATCGCGCTTGCCGCGCACGTGTTCCTCGGCATCGCTTTGCGATATCGAGGTCAGGCGAATGCCGACAAACAACAGCAGTAGCACCGCGATGAGGATGATCGAGCTGACCAGCGCGAGCAGCCGGTTCCACAGAAAAGTCAGTAGCTTCATAATTATTCAGTCCCGTTGCACGCGGTGGCGCTAGGCACCCCGGAGTCGGTGAGCGATAGTTACACATACAAGTGTGTTGCTCAATCCGGGTCCGAACTGTCGAGGTGTCTGCCATGAAAAACCTGTCTGCAAAAACGGTGCTTGTCTGCGGTGGCGCCAGTGGTATCGGGGCTGCTACGGCGCAGCGCCTGGCCGCTGAAGGTGCGCGCGTGGCTATCGGCGATCTCAATCTCGAAGGCGCCGAAGCGGTGGCCTCCGCCATTGTCGACGCGGGTGGCGAGGCGATTGCGCGGCAGTACGACCAGTCCGATGAAGCCAGCGTCAACGCGCTGGTCGAGGATGTCCTGGCGCACTACGGTCAGCTCGATGGCCTGTTTGCGAATGTCGCAGATCTAAAGACGATTCTGGAGGACGGCGACATTCTCACCAACGACGTGTCGCTGTGGACGCGTACACTTCAGGTGAATCTCGTCGGCACCGTCCTGCTTATTCGCGCGGCGCTGCCGCATATGCTGGAGCGCGGCAGCGGTGCGCTGATACTGACGTCCTCCGATGCGGGGGTGGTCGGTGAGCCCGAACGACCCGCCTACGCCGCCTCCAAGGCGGGCGTGAATTCGCTGTGCCGGCATATCGCGAGCAAGTGGGGAAGCCAGGGCGTGCGCTGCAATGTGGTGTCGCCGGGATTCGTACTCACCGAGCAACTGGACGCCAACATGCCGCAAGAGATGAAGGACGCCATGCTCAAAGGTTCGCGCAGTACCCGCCACGGGCGTTCCGAAGATATCGCCGCGGCGGTGACCTTCCTGCTGTCGGACGACGCGGAGTGGGTTAACGGCCAGGTCTGGCGCGTCAACGGCGGGGTCAGCTACGCCAACTGACGGCGGGGCGTCAGGCCCTGCCCAGCAGGTCCTTGGCGATGGCGGTGATCTGCATCTCGTCGGTGCCGGCGTAGATCTGCAGGATCTTCGCATCCCGCATCAGCTGCTCGACGCGCGTGGCGCGCATGTAGCCCGCGCCGCCAAACACCTGCACCGCTTCGGTGGTGACTTCCATCGCGGCCTGCGCCGCGTACAGTTTCATGGCCGAGGCCTCGGCCCAGGTCAGGTCAGCACCAGCCGCGCGCGTTTCAATGTAACGGAAGACGAGGTTCTCCAGGTTCAACCGCGCGACTTCCATTTTCGCCAGCTTCAGCTGGATTAGCTGGTAGTTGCCGATAGGCTGGTCAAACTGCACGCGTGTTTTGGCGTACTCGACTGACAGTTCCAGTGCGCGTTCCACCAGGCCAAGCGCCATGGCGGCGACGCCGGAGCGCTCGGTGCTGAACGTGCCTTTGGCGCCCGAGCGACCGTAGCCGTCCTCGGATTCGCCCATCAGTCGTTCCGGTCCGGCTTTCACGTCGGACAGAAACAGCTCGCCGGTGGGCGAGGAGCCGATGCCCATCTTCTTGAAGGGCGCGCTCTGTTCCAGGCCCTCCATGCCGGAGTCGAGGATAAACGACACGATCTTGCGGTCCCGGGGCTCGACACCTTCCTCCTCAAGGCGGCAGATGAAGACGATGACATCGGCATAGGGGCCGTTGGTGATGAAGGTCTTGTTGCCGTTGAGGATGTAACCGCCGTTGCCGTCGCGGCGCGCCGTGGCTTTCATGCCGCCGAAGGCGTCCGAGCCTGAATTGGGTTCGGTGATTGCCCAGGCGCCGATCTTTTTCAGGGTCGCCAGGTCGCGGCCGTACTTTTTCTTCTGTGCGAGCGATCCCTTGGACATGATCGCGCCGGCTGTAAGGCCGACCGAAACCCCCATCGCCGTGATCAATCCCTGGCAGTGGCGGCTGATTTCGATGATGGGCAGGATGCCCATCGCCACCGCGTCGAGGGCCTCGTCGGCGGGGCGTCCGGTGTCTTCTTCGCGGGCCGGCTTTTCTTCAACCGCCTCACCGCGTGCCAGCGCCTCTTCGCGCGCGATCTGCTTGTCGAAATTGCTGCCGGCCAGTTCGTCCATGCCGAAGGTTGTAAACAGTTTGCGCAGTACGTCGTAGGGCGGTACGCCGTTGTATTCCAGGTCATCGATGATGGGAACGATTTCCTTCTCGACGAAGTCCCGAACCATGCTCCTGACCATCTGCTGTTGTTCTGTCCACGCGATCATGCCTGTCTCCGGTTTGGCTGTAGTTGATGATTGATGACTGATTGATGTGAAGTGAGGGGGAGTATTGTAGGTGGGGTGGCCGGACCATGGATAGCCCGGCCCGTGAAATGCCGTCGGTATGAGTTATAAAGCGTAAAATATTACGATTTAAATGAAGAAAAGGATTTAATACGTCAAAAATAACGCATTCTAACTATTTATTGAAAGACGTCAGATATTACGTATAATTAATTCAAATAGATTTAAACCGTTATATATGGCGTATAAATGAGCGAAGAGAACAGAGAGCTCGGTGCCCGTATCGCCAGGCTGCGGCTTTCCCGGGACATGAAACAGGCCGAACTGGCCTACGAGGCGGGGGTTTCGCACCGCACCCTGCAGCGTCTCGAGGCCGGGGAGGCGATTCGCTCTGACGGGCTGCTCAGGATCATTGGCTGTCTGGGGCGGCTCGACGCGGTGATGGCGTCGCTCGACACCGAAACCCTTTCTCCCTATGAGCTGCTGGCAAGCCAGGGGTTGTCCGTGTCGGGGCTGAAGCAGCAGAACGCAACGGTAGATGCGCCAAGGCGTCGCCAGCGGGTGCGGCGCCCGAAACGCTCCGCGCAGCCGGGCGGCGCTTGGTTGCAGTGGCCGGAAGATGAGCCGTGACGTTCGTTGAGGTCCGGCTCTGGGGCGCTACCGTCGGGCTGGCTGCCTGGTACCCGGAGCGCGGCTATGCCGCCTTTGAGTATGCGCCGGACTTCCTCGATACCGCCGTTGAACTGGCGCCGGTCACCATGCCACTGGCCCCGCGTGCCTACAGTTTTCCCACCCTGAACCGGGAGACGTATCGCGGCTTGCCCGGGCTGTTGGCCGACTCGCTGCCGGACAAATTTGGCAACAGCCTGATCGACCAGTGGCTGGCAGAGCAGGGTCGCACGCCCGATTCACTCAACCCGGTGGAGCGGCTGATGTACGTGGGAGAGCGCGGCATGGGTGCGCTGGAGTTCCGGCCGGTCCTGTCCGAGCACGATCCGGGTCACGTGGCGCTGGATATTGAAGAACTGGTGTCACTCTCGTCGCGTGTCCTGGCCCTGAAGGAGCGCGAACGCTACGCGCTGCCCGGCACGCCGCGCGAAAGCGTAGAAGGTCTGGCCCGGATCCTGGCCGTGGGCACCTCGGCCGGGGGCGCGCGGGCCAAGGCGATCATCGCCTGGAACGAGGCGACCAACGATGTGCGGTCGGGGCAGATCCGGGAGGGTGAGGGGTACCAGTACTGGTTGCTGAAATTCGACGGGGTGGCCAATAACCGCGACCGGGAGCTGGCGGATCCGCTGGGCTACGGCCGCATCGAATATGCCTATCACCTGATGGCCGTGGACGCCGGCATCGAAATGACACGCTGTCGCCTGCTGGAGGAAAACGGTCGCGCGCATTTCATGACGCGGCGCTTCGACCGCACTGATGACGGCCAGAAGCTGCACATGCAATCACTCTGCGCGCTGGGTCATCACGACTTCAACGTGCCCGGCGGAACATCGTACGAGCAGGCATTCCTGCTGTGCGAACAGCTCGGGCTGGGCATGGCGGCAAAGGAGCAGCTCTTTCGCCGGATGGTGTTCAACGTGCTGGCCTACAATCGCGACGACCATACCAAGCAGATTGCGTTCATCATGGACAAGGCCGGTCACTGGCAACTGGCGCCGGCCTACGACATGACGTTCGCCTACAACCCGCAGGGCGAGTTCACCAGCGCGCACCAGATGAGCGTGAACCGGAAACGGGCAGGTATCAGCAGCGCGGATTTTGCCGCCGTGGCGAAACGCCAGGGCCTGAACGCCTCGCTCGCGCGCCGCCTGGTCGACGAGGTGCAGGCAACGGTGCGCAACTGGCCGGTGTATGCCGGGCGCGCGGGTGTTGCCGAACCGCGCATCGAGATGATCGATGCGCTGCTGCGCGAGGGCGCCTAGCCCAGGACGAAGGCGTTGAGCTTGTTGCCGTCCAGGTCGCGGAAGTAGCCGGCGTAAAAACCTTCAATACGCGTGCCGGGCGCGCCCTCGTCGGTTGCGCCCAGTGACAGGGCCCTGGCATAGAACGCGTCGACCTCGTCGGTGTTTTTCATCTGCATGGCAACCATCACGCCGTTGCCTACCGTGGCTTCGCTGTCGTCAAAGGGTGTCGTCACACCCAGTGCGGCCTCTTCTAACGAGGTGCCCCAGATGACCAGTTTGCCGTCGTCAAACAGGCGCCCGAAACCGATGGAGCCGAGCAGTTCGTCGTAAAAGGCGCAGGCTTTTTCGGGATTGTTGGTTCCCAGGGTAACGTATCCGAGCATGGGGTCTCTCCGGGTCGGTTGAGTGCAGTGAAGTCAGGCCTGCCAAGTATAGGTGAGTTTCCAGGCCCGGTGCCGGCCGCTGGCGAAAAATCGCGCCTCTGGTAAGGTGAGCCACCGGAAGAATAGCGACGATGGTGACAGGAGGCGGGATTGGTTGATACACCGGGCAAGGCGGGCGATGGCTATGTGTCTGCCGCCGAACTGCGCGATGGTGGCCGCGCCGTGCGGCCGCGCGATGCGGCGACCCTGATCATTGTGCGGCCCGCCGACCGGACGGAAAAGGAACCGCGGGTACTGCTGGGCAAGCGCGCCGCGTCGCACAAGTTCATGCCCAACAAGTTCGTGTTTCCCGGCGGGCGCGTGGACCGCTGTGACGGCCGTATCGTACCGCCCAATGACCTGCACCCGGCGGTGATGAAGCGGCTGATGCTCGGTTGCTCTGCGTCGCGGGCGCGAGCCCTGGCGCTCGCGGCTATTCGCGAGACCTACGAGGAAACCGGCCTGGTGCTGGGCGAGCCGGATTCACCGACCCTCAGGACCCGCTCGCCGGCCTGGGCGGACTTCCTCAAGCACGATATCAACCCGCGCCTGGACGTGCTTCACTACATCGCCCGCGCTATCACCCCGCCATACCGCAACCGGCGCTTCGACGCGCGTTTTTTCATGGTTGAAGCAAGCCATGTCCAGTCACAGTTGCACGAGCGGCCGCAGGGCTCGGGCGAACTGCTCAACCTGCACTGGGTGCCGCTGTCAGAGGCCCAGACCATGGCGCAGCTACCGCACATCACGCGTATGGTGCTCAAAGAGGCCGAGCGTCGCCTGCGCGCCGGAGAAGGCCCGGAGGCTGTCGGCCCCTTTGTTCGCACGCGGTATGGTAAACAGGTTGTGGAGCATCACTAGGCGCCTTCGCTGATACACGGTTTGTCACAAACACAGTGGCTGTCTCGTCTGGTATAGAGGAACACGACACGTTTGAGGAGGAACCTGTGTGATGCGTCCGCTACTGCTTGCGATCGCCCTGTTGAACATGGCGACCGGTGTGACGATTTTCTTCGCGCCGCAATTCTTTTACGACACGGTACCGGGGGTCAGCATGATGGGCCCCTTCAACCTGCATTTCATCCGCGATGCCGGGCTGGCCTACTTCGGCAGCGGGCTGCTGCTCGCGCTCGCCTGGCGCCGCGGCGAGTATGCCTTCGGGTTTGGCGGCGCGCTCTGGCCCTGCCTGCACGCGCTGTTTCACCTGCAGATCTGGTTTGCGCGCGGGGCTCCGGTTGATCTGGTCGCACTGACCAACCTCGCCGGTATCCAGATGCCGGCCTGGGCGGCGTTGTGGGTGCTCTGGCGGCTGTCGCGCGGCGCGGATGTCCAGGCGGTGACCGCGTGATCCGCGCGATGACGCGGCGCGCTGTCGCCCGCATGCAGCAGCGTTATGGCTACGATGCCGCTTATCTCAACGACGTGGCAGAGCACTCGTCAGGCAGCGCGCTGCGGCTCGGGCTGCTGCCGTTGTTGACCCAGTACGACAGTCACCTCACGCCTGCGCTGTGGGCGGGTGCGGCGCTGGGTTCCACGCTCGATGGCGACTGCGGTCCCTGCGTACAGCTGGTGATCGATACGGCGCTGGAGCGCGGTGTGCCGGCGCAGGCGTTGCAGGCCGCGCTGGCGGGTGACTGGTCAGTAGCGGGCGAGGTCGGTACAGGCATGCAGTTTGCCGCGGCGGCGATCAAGGATACGCCCCAGCTGCCCGCGCTCAGGGACGATATCCGCCGCCGCTTCGGTGACGCCGCATTGTCGAACCTGTCTATTGTTGAGGACACGGCGCGCGCCTGGCCAGTGATAGAGCGCGGGCTAGGGCACGGCCAGGCGTGTCAGCAGGTGTTGGTGGCCGGTGTTGCGACGCCGGCGGTCGGTGTGCAATGACTGCCGGGGCTGCTGAGAACGCGTTCGAGGCGCAGCGCGGTTCACTGCTTGCACTGGCCTACCAAATGCTCGGCGAGTTAGGTGCGGCCGAGGATATCGTGCAGGAAGCCTGGATTCGCTGGAACGCGGCGCAGCAGTCAGACATACGCTCCCCCCGGGCCTGGCTGACCAGTGTTGTTACCCGGCTGTCCGTGGATTACCTGCGCAGTGCCCGCGTGCGGCGCGAATCCTACACCGGCCCCTGGTTGCCCGAGCCCATCCTGGAAAACGAGGCCACACCGCCCGGTATGCTGGAGCTGGCACAGCGCTGCGAACTGGCGCTGTTGTGGTCGCTGGAGCGACTGACCGAGGAGGAGCGCGCTGCCTTCCTGCTGCGCCAGGTGTTCGATACAGATTATGCGGACATCGCGGCCATGTTGCAGCGCAGTGAAGCCGCCTGCCGCCAGCTCGTCAGTCGGGCTTCCCGCCGCGTGCGTGACGAGGGGCCGCGTTACACGGCATCGCAGGAGCGCCTGGAGCAGGTGATGGTGCAGTTTGCCCAGGCCGCGGCGGCGGGCGACAAGGAGACGGTGTTGTCGCTGCTGGCGCCCGATGTCGTGTCGGTTTCGGATGGCGGCGGGGTGGTGCGCGCGGCGCTCATTCCGCTGGAGGGCCCCGAACGGGTCGCCCAGGTGATGACCCATATCGCCAGCAAGGCGGCCGCCGAAGCGGCGGTATCGGGCGCGCCTTCGATTCCAGAGCTGGTGCGAGCCAATGGTCGCCCCGCGTTTATACAGTGGGCGGGTGCGGGTGAGGGAATGATATTCACCCTGCGGTTGAATGAGCAGGGCCAGATCGCCTGGATCTACACGCTGCGCAATCCCCACAAGCTGGCGCTGGTCGCGCAGCGGTAGTCCAGTGTGTTGGGAGGGGGCTCCCGGCGGCATCGCCGCCGGGAAGGTACAGTGAGAACTAGGCCTCGCGTCTTGCCAGGCGCAGTGACCATCCACCCGTCAGCATCATCAGCAGCGCGAGCAGAGCGAGTATCGGCGCCGGCACGGCAGGGATGCCGTTCGGTCCGGTACCCGGCGGTTGGGTCAGACAGCTGCTGGAGCTGCCTGGATAGGTTACCGTGGTCTCCGCGGTGTCGCCGCCCAGCGTGACCCGCAGGATCATCTGCGGCAGTCGATCGTCGGGCACCGACATCCACTCTCCGCCGGTGAAAATCCAGCCCGGCCAGCCGACGCCCATGTCACTGCCATCCACGATGGCACCCGGGTACAGCAGCGTACCGCTGGCGGGCTGGTCGCTGAACTGCGCCACCAGCCGGTCACCCGCTGTATGCCAGCTCAGTGTCACAGTCGGACCGCCGCTGGCGAACGCCGGGATGGTGTAGTTGACCCGCACCGCGTTGTTGGAACAGAACGGCGCGGCACTGACCGCCAGAGAGGCGGGGTTGAGTACTTCACCGAAGTTGTACTCGATGCCCGCGTCGCCCGGTCCGAGCACGATCGTGTCGAACTCGTCGTTGGTGGTCGCGTTTCCGTTGGCACTGCCGCCGACGGTGCCGAGTGTGTCCAGGCCGTCATTCCAGGCACCGGGCTGTGTCTCGGTGATTGTGTAGGTGCCCGGCGGCAGACCGTCGAAGCTGTAGCTGCCATCGGCGTTGGTCACGACGCTGACGGTGACCGGCCCGGTGAGCGTGATCGTCACGCCGCCAATGCCGTTCTCGTCCGGGTCAAACACGCCGTCGTTATTGGCGTCGTGGTACACGTTACCGGCGATGCTGACCGGCAGGATCTCGGAGAAGTTGTTCTCCGGTGAGCCACTGACTTCGTCCGTGTTGCCGTTGTTGTTCAGCACGATGCCGGTGATCTGGCTGGTGGGCGTTCCGCCGGGCGGGTTGGAGGCTGTGCCCGCGGTGCCCGTGCTGCCCAGTACGGATTCAATGGTGCCCGCAGTGGTGACGCTGTTCAGCGTGTCCGTGGGCTGGCTGGGCTGGCAGACACTGTAGGTCCCGGCAGGCAGGTCGCGGAACAGGTAGTTGCCCGACGCGTCCGTGGTGGTGGTCTCCAGTACCGTTCCGGTACAGTCCGCGCCGCTGCGCAACTCGATGGTGTTGCCTTCGATCGGTGTCGAGTCGCCCGGCAGGTAGGTGCCATCGGGAACCGTCTGGTTGTCCAGGAACACACGTCCGGAGATGTAGCCGAGCGTACTGACCACCAGCGGTGCCTCTGCAGGTTCCTCGTTGCTGCCGAACGATGTCTCCAGGGCGCCGACCGGGATGAAGTTGAGATAGTCACCCGCGGTGCTGGCTGTGATCTGGACTGTCACCTCGCAACCGCCCACCGGAATGGTGCTGCCGCTCGCGATGGTGATCGAGGACGCGTTGGCTGTCGCAGTGACGATACCCGTGCCGCCCGGACAGGTGGTGGTTACCACGCTGGGGTCGGCCACGCGCATCTGGTCCGGTGAGCCCGGCAGGTTGTCCACCAGTGGCGAGGTCAACGCGGTGGCCAGGAAGTTGTCGTTTTCCAGGATCAGCGTCAGGGTGGCCGGCACATCGGGTGCGATCACCGGCGGCGCGATGTCCTTGGCGATCGACGGGGGATCGATAATGATGAGCTGGGCCTGTGTTGCCGGATCGTTATCGATACCCTCGAAGCTGGTGACGCCACCGGCCGGGATCTCGTTGGTATAGAGGCCGGAAACATTGCTGACCACATCGGCGGTGACGGTACAGATAGCGCCCGGGTTCCCTGTCGCGTCCAGCGTAGCGCCGGTGAGTTGTAACTCCCGGCCGGACGGATCGCCTGTTGCGGAACCGCCGGTACACGTCGTGCTGATATTGGGTGTCTGCGCGAGCACCACGCCGTCAGGCAGTTCATCGACGAAGCGGACCTCGGTCAGGGGAATGGTGTTCGGGTTTTCGATCCGGATGGTCAGCGGCGCTGTGGCGCCGGGCAGCCGGGCGGCGATACCGGTGGTAAACCCGTTCGGGTCGCCGGCGTCCAGCGTACGGCCATCGAAGGCCTTGTTGACGATCAGGCGTTCGCGTACCTGCAGTGTGGCATCCGTGCCCGGGTGTGGCACGGGGTTGCCGTTGGCTGTCAGGGTGTTCGCGGGGATCGTATTGACGTAGGTGCCTTCGCTGGCAGCCACGACGTCCACCTCGATGACACACGAGGCGGCGTTACCGGCCGCTGCGCCGCCGATGCTGCCATTGTCGATCATGATGCTGTCGGCAGTCGGCAGAGTGACGCTCACCGAGCCGCCGCAGTCGGAGAACTCATTGGGCGTGGGTGCGGCGACGAGACCGGACGGGAAGGTGTCGGTCAGCGACATGCCTGTGAGCCCGTCGTCCTGCGTGTTGAAAATGGTGATGCGCAGCCGCGACGGTTCCGAGGGGCTGACAACCATCGGGTCGAACATCTTGGTCACGCCCACAGAGCTGGTCGTGCTCAGTGTGCTCTGCGCGAACGTGGTGGAGTTGGTCGCGCCCTGGTCAGACGTAATGGTGCTGGTAGGAATCGTATTGGTGATCGTTCCCACCGAGGTGGAGGTAACCTGCACTTCGATCTGGCAGGAGGCGTTCGCCGGCAGGGTTGCCCCGCTCAGGCGCACGACGGTGCCGCCCGGCTGCGCCTCGACGATGCCATCGGTACAGTCGGTAGTCCCCATGGGCGCCGGCGCCAGCGTCATGCCGTTCAGTGCCGCGCCCGGCGTGCCGTCCAGCGTGAAGTAGTCCTCCACGCCCATATTGCTCAGGTCCTGCGTCCCGTTCGTGATGGTGATGGTGAGCAGCGCCGATTGTCCCGGGGCGATTGACCCCGGTGAAATGGCCTTGGAAATCAGCGGTGCCTGCGCCGGTTCGAACAGCAGGGTGGCAGACACCGGGCTGAGGTTGGTGATGCCGTTGTCGGCGGTAATAGAGCCTGCGGGCAGGGTGTTGGTCCAGTCGGCCGTGCCGCTCGCGCGCACGTCGAAGACGACCTCGCAGATGCCCAGGGGCGCGAGTACCGCACCGTCCAGCGTCACCGTGCCGGCACCGTCACCGGCTGTCAGTGTCGGGCCGCCGCTACAGGTGGTGTAGGCATTGGCCGGGGAAGCGACCACCATACCCGTCGGCAGTGTGTCGGTGAACGCGATGCCCGAGATTGGGCGGTCTGGATCGAGGCTGGTAAACCGGATGGTCGCAGTCGAAAGACCGCCGTCGCCGGTGCTCGGCGGAGAGAAGGACTTTTGCGCGGTCAGCGCGGTGTTGTAAGTGACGGTCGCAGTATCGCTGTCCAGGACATTGGTCGTGGAGCCATCGGCGTTGCTGCGCACGGCCGCCGCATCGGCGTTGTTGGGGTAAACGCCGGCAGGACCGACCACGTCGATCTCCAGCGCGCAGGTGCCGGGTGAACCGCCGCTGGCGGCGGGCACGGTGCCGCCGTTCAGGGCGACCGAGGTACCACCGGCCGGTGCGGTCACAGTGCCGCCGCAGGTGTTGCTGATGCCCGCGGGCGTTGCGACGCGCAGCTGCTGGAACGGTCCTGCAGAAGGCAGGGTGTCGCTCAGTGTCAGACTGGTCAGCGCAGTGGTTGCGTTATTGCTCAGGGCCAGGCGCAGGCGCGTGGTGGTGCCCTCAAGCTTGCTCACATTCTCGATGTTATCGAACGTCTTTTGCAGTCCAAGCGTCGGGATACTGTTGGTTGTTGTCGTTCCGGAGCTGACGTTGTTACAGGTGGTGCCGCCGAAGCAGACGTTGCCCGCCGGAATCACGTTGCTGGTGTCGGTGCTGCCATTGGGATCGAGCATCGCCGAGAAACTGATCTGGCAGACGCCGGGCGTGTTGGTGCCGGTGCGCGCCGGTACCGTGGGCAGGGTGAACGTCAGCGTGCTGTCGCCCTGTACCGCACCGTTGAGGCCCAGTGTGCCGCAGGCCGGGGTGAGTGTCGGGGTGAATGCGCCACCGGTGAGGAAGGTCGCACCGTTTTGCAGCGCATCGACCACCTGGACGTTGGCGATTGCGCTCGCTGAATAGTTTTCGATGGTGATGGTGTAGCGAACCGGGTCGCCCGGTGTTGCATTGGCCGGCGTCGCTGCCTTGAGAACACGCAGGCGGTCGGCCACCAGTACAGTGGCCGAACGCGCCTGGCTCACGATGCCCGGCACGCTGGTCATGACATCGCCCTGTGCAATGCTGTTGGTGTAGGTGCTGGGTGTATCCGAGCCCGGTGTGGTCGCGGTGTAGGTGACGGTAATTACGCAGTTGCTGTTGGCGGGTATGCTGAAGGTGTAAACTGTG
>CAYGOX010000010.1:0-3937 GCA_964351485.1 uncultured Halioglobus sp. | reverse complement strand
GGTGCCGCGGCAATCGGGTCGTCGGTGAAGCTGGTAACCGGCAGCGGTGTGTCACCGTTGTTGGTCAGCGTTACGGTAAATATGTTGGGCTGGCCGGACGCGACGATACCGGGTGTAAATGCCTTGCCAACGGCCAGTGGTGAACGTGCGCGGACCTGCGCGTTGGCGTTGGCAGCCGGTCTCAGGCCCTCGTCACTGGTAAAGCCGCTGGCGGGAAGGGTGTTGGTACTGGTCTGGTTGTAGACGCCGTTGCTGTGACGGGCCTGCGTTTCCACCTCGATCGTACAGCTGGAGGAAACCGGCAGGTTGACGCCGGAAACCGCGACCTGTGCGGCGGCACCCTGTGTCAGGACAACGCTGCCTCCGCAGGTGCCCGTCGCGGGCGTGCCCGTGGGTTCTATGGTGGCGCCATCGACGCCCGCGGTCGGAAAGACATCGGTGAACGCGATGTTGTTCAGCGGAACATTGGCGTCGTTGTTGATCAGCGTGATCACCATTGTCCGGGAGGACCCGCCGAGGATGTGAATATCGTCAGTGGTAAATGACTTCGTCCAAGTGGGTCGGCTCGCCGAGCGCACCGTGTAAGCCTGCGGGCCACCGGTGGCGTTGGTTCCCTGGTCCGAGCTCACCTCACCCGAGCCGAGGCTATAGGAAAGCGATGTGGCTGCGCCATTGAGTGAAAAGGCGACGATCGGAATATCGAGGTAACACTCGCCCGACCCGCTCACTCCCAGTACCCGCGCCGGAACGGTCAGGCCGGAAAGTGAAATGCCCGAAGAACCGGGTGTTGTCGTCAGGGTGCCGCCGGTACAGCCCGCGTCGCCGGCGATGACGCTGGCGCCGTCAACGATCAGACCGTTGTTGGCGGTCGTCGGCAGCGCTTTTGTAAAGTTGACCCCGGTGATCGGGTTGGTGGTACTGTTGTTGGCAAGGGTGATGCGCAGCGACGTGGTCTCGCCGGGATACACCGTGTCGTTATTCGGTGGCAGTGGTCCGGTGTTAACCGTGACGTTGAAGTCGGCTAGTTGCGCCGCTGCCGGGTTGGCCAGGAGCAGCAGGCTGGCGGTTGTCGCCAGCCAGCAATGGATAAATGCACGGCGCAAGCCTGCGGCAGGTGCGAGGTCAGATTTCAACACGTCGGACTCCCCTTGACATGGTACAGCACTGTTTTTATGAGCAGATTTCCATACCCGGTAGTAGCGTTTGGGAACGAGGGTTGTCGGTCGCCCGGGTATGAAACTGGATTTTTTGTGAGTATAAACGGAAGGCCCGTGTGGTCTAGGGACGATCAGAGATAATTTGAATTGTTTACAACTTTTTTACCCCTGGATACTGAAATTGTGAGTACCTGTAGGTGCCCGGAAACACTGTGGTCGTGAACGTGCTCTCTAACCTGTGGTCCGGGCTGCGTGCCAGTCTCGGCTTTCGGTTGAAAAACGTTGCCTGGCGGCCGCACGCCGGCGCTTACCTGGTGATTCCGCTGGTGTGCCTGGCACTGCTGGCCTGGGCCGATTTTCGGGCTGCGGGCGCTGACGCGCGGTTCAACCCCTACGCGGTAGTGAGTCTGGCGGCGTTGACCTTCTGCATCCTCGCCACGGCGATACTGCTCAGCGCTCTGCAGTCTGCCTACGACCGGCTTCCGGTGTTGCTCACGGCCATCGCCTGCGTGTTGTTCTGGTATCTCCTGTTTACGACGGGTCTCGCACACCTGGCCTCCGACATCATGGACGACGGGACGGGCTGGTTGTCCCTGTGGTGGGCGCTGTATCTCGCCGGACTCGGGCTGGCAGTGGTGAAAACCACCTATGACAAACCGCGTTGGCGCAGCTATCTGCTTGTCCTGTTCAGCCTGGCGGGAATCAGTGGGGTAGCGCAGTCGTGGTACGTCTCCAGCGAGATCTTCTACACCTATTCCGACGAGGACTACCAGCGCTACTTCGACGTGGATGCGGAGGCCATCTTTCACCGCCAGCCGTACCTGATGCAGCACAAGCTTGAACCGCTTGCGACCGGTGACCCCGGCTCGGCCGAGCTGTACTTTGTCGGCTTTGCCGGGAACGGCGACGAGACGGTGTTCCGCAGTGAGGTGGAATATGTGCGCGACGTTGTCGAGCAGCGCTACCTGGCCGGGCCTGCCCACGCGGTACATCTTGCCAGTGACTTCGACGCGCTGGAGCGCGAGCCGCTGGCCAACGTCTACAACCTGGCGCAGTTGCTCGAGGGCGTGTCGCAACGGATGAACGTCGCCGATGATGTCCTTATGCTGTTCCTCACCTCGCACGGTTCGAGGGACGGCAGTATCGACGTGTCGCTCACCCCGCTCGAGTTGCGTGCCCTGGACGCAGTCACCCTGCGCGAGTCGCTCGATGAGGCCGGCATCCAGTGGCGGATTGTGATCGTGTCGGCCTGTTTCTCCGGTTCGTTCATCGACGCGCTGCGCAACGACAATACGATTATCGTGACGGCGGCGAGCGCGGAGAAAACGTCCTTTGGCTGTTCGAGTGACCGTGAGCTGACGTACTTCGGCGAGGCGCTCTTTCGCGAAGCGCTGGCGCAGGAATACGATTTTCTTCGAGCGGTGGAAACCGCGAAGCGCCTGGTGACGCAGCGCGAGCTGGAGGAGGAACTGGAACCCTCAGAGCCGCAGCTCATTGTCGGTGCGGGCATGCTGCGCAAGTTGCAGTCGATGGGCCTGACGGCGCACTAGTGCCTCACCAGCGTGTTGCGCTGGCAATGATCGTCGCGCGGCGGTTCAAATTTTCACAATCCCATGCGCACAGCGGAATCGGCGTAGGTGGTTCTCGCACAAAACGCCATATCCCTCCTATACTGGCTGTACCACATCACAAGGAATGTAGATATGTACATTGGCAGGCAGGTACCCGAAGCACCCATCGACATCGAGCGGTTCGACCCGCTGGCAGTGGCGCACGTCGCCGAGGAAATGCTGCGGGAACTCAAGGAACCGCGTCGCCGCGCGGTGTTGCAGAACTTTATTGATCACGCGCGGGCCGAGGCGCAGGGTGACTACGACGCGCTGATGGCCAGCTGTTCGCGCAAGCGTCAGTCCTACGCCGTCTACGGCAGCCAGATGGGGTCGCCCAAGGAGGGGCAGCCGCAGAGCTATGCGGAGCTGAAGACGCACTACCGCATGCTGATCGAGCTGAATCTCTACCTCATTCACTTCGAGGCGGAGAAGCTCACCGTCGGCGAGGACGAGGTGTGGGTCGAGGGTGTCGTTCACATGCTCCTGCGCGGACAGATGGCGCAGGATGTCTACTCGGTGAAGGTCGACGACCCCGACGGCGTTTACATGCTGAACAAGCGCACGGTTATCGCATTCATTTTTGACGAGGACGGCCTGAGCTGCGGTGAGCATGCCTACAGTGATGGTCCGACCACCGCGGCCAACCTGTCGCCGGTTCCCATCGACCAGGTGCCGGAACAGTTCTGGAACAACCCTTTGACCGGACCGGTACCGCGCAGTCTGCTCGCATCGTAATCGACCCGGGAGGCCGCGTATGAATATTCTTAATAGAGCCATGCGACCGCCGCGTGCAATCTGGCAACTGCTGGCACTGTGCTGTTATCTGGCCCTGCCTGCACAGGGCCGCGAGAATCTGCCGGTGGAGGCTTTTGCCAGCCTGCCGACCATCACCAGCGTCAGCCACATTGCGATGTCGCCAACCGGCGAGCACATTGTGTACGTACGCAATGTGCAAGGTTTCAGCGTGCTGGTCACCATGAATCTGAAAACGGGTGAACGCAACTACATCACTCGCACTGACAACGACAAGTACGAGTTCCGCTGGGTGCAGTGGGCCAATGCCGAGCGTTTTCTGGTGTCGCTTTACTTTCCCGATTGGCTGTACTTGATAGCCATCGGGGAAACTCGGCTGTTATCGTGAGACATGCATTCCGACTAACTCGAGTTACT
>CAYGOX010000009.1:28272-29113 GCA_964351485.1 uncultured Halioglobus sp. | reverse complement strand
CCTGGAGCTGTCCAAGCCCACGCTGTGGGACGAGGACGCCACGCCGGCCGCGCTGCGCGGCACCCGACACACCCTGATCACCGTGCTCGAAAGCTGGTTGCGCCTGCTGCACCCCCTGATGCCCTTCATCACCGAGGAAGTCTGGCAACCGGTTGCTGCCCTCGCGGGGCGCGCCGGGGAGACGATCATGCTGCAGCCCTACCCCGAGGCACAGGAAGGCGTCATCGATTCTGTCGCCGAGAGCGACATCGAATGGCTCAAGGCAGTCATTCTCGGTATTCGCAACATCCGGGGCGAGATGAACATCCCGCCCGGCAAGGCAATCAATGTGCTTTTTGACAAGGGCACCGACCAGGACCGGCGCCGGGTATCAGAAAACTCGCAATACCTGAAAAAGCTGACTAAACTGGACGGCGTCGACTGGTTGCCCGCAGGGCAAGAGGCCCCGGTTGCGGCCACTGCCCTGGCCGCGGAGCTGGAAATCCTCGTCCCGCTGGCCGGCTTGATCGACGTGCAGGCCGAAGTCGCCCGCCTGCAGAAGGAAATAGCGAAACTCGAAAAGGACGTCTCGCGCCTGACGGCAAAGCTCGCGAACGAGTCATTCGTGGCTAAAGCGCCGGCAGACGTGGTAGCGGCAGAGCGCGAAAAACTGCGTGCTCAGCAGCAGTCATTGGAGACACTCGCACAACAGCAACGGCGACTACAGGAAGCATAGCCCGTCGCGGCAGGCCGCTGACACGGCCCCGTCGACACTAGGGTCAATAAAAGCAATAAGTGAAACGAGGTAGGCAGTATGACTGATCGTGTGAATGGCACGGTAAAGTGGTTCAACAACGCCAAG
>CAYGOX010000009.1:15034-28262 GCA_964351485.1 uncultured Halioglobus sp. | reverse complement strand
ACGCCAAGGGATTCGGATTTATCACGCGCCAGGAAAGCGACGACGATGTGTTCGTACACTTTCGTTCTATCCAGGGCGATGGCTACAGGACACTTAATGAAGGACAGGATGTCGAATTCACCCTGATCCAGGGTCCCAAGGGTCTACAGGCCGAGGACGTCTCCAAGCTGTAAGGCACGACGCCCCCGCACCGGGTTATCGGCCGTCGTCTGGCGGCCGACGAAACAGTATCCACTCTCCACCACGCATTAGGTTGCGTGGACACGCTAGCCTTCGCGCCGGGAATGGCGCGGGCGGTTTGGCGCAATTCATAAAGAGGTTACTATGAATCTTCTGTCCAGACTGGGCATCAGCCTGTTGGTCGCAGTCATCGCGGCCACCCTCACCACGCTGATGACGACAGGCACGTGGTTCGACTTACGCCTGTTGATTGCTTTTTTCTTCGCCACAGCAGGGACGACGATCCTGGTCGGCTCCCCCGCCGCCACTGAACCTGCTCCTTCAAACACTGCGCGCCATTACGACGACACCCCGGGAGATACCGCGCTCGCGACCGGTGACCGTGTTCAGGGTGAGGTGAAATGGTTCAATACCGCGAAGGGGTTCGGCTTTATTCGGCAGGACGACGGCGACGAGATTTTTGTCCATTTCCGTTCCATCCGCGGCAGCGGCAGGCGCGGCCTGCGCGATGGACAGCGCGTCTCCTTTATTATCGCGCAGAGCGACAAGGGGCCACAGGCCGAGGACGTGGAAGCCCTCGCCTGAGGTCTGAGCTAGACCGGCTCCGGCAGGAATCGCGCCCATTGTGACCTGATCATGTCGGCCCCGGTCGAGAGCATCGCTTCGGGGGCCAGCGTGTCATCCTCCAGCGTCATCAGGATGAGTGCGTGACCCATTTCAATCGTGAGTCGCGCCGTGGTGCGCTCTTCCTCGGTGAGCGGCCGATTCGCATAGGTCTCCAGCTGGGCACAGAAATCATCGGCCGCCCGGCGGTGCGTTGCCAGCCGTTCAACCTGCAGCGGCGCGACGGCGCGCTGCGCCTGCAGGATTTCCAGCCCGCCGGGCTGTGCCCGGGTAACGTCATAAATTGATTTGAGCAATTCGTACGAGTCATCGAGCAGTCCGGCCACATCTCCCCGACTGATACGATCCTGGTACCACTCCTCGAATGCCAGCCACTGCTTCTTCGCCAGTTGGGCTGCCAGTGCATTGAGCACTGCGTACTTGTTGGGGAAATAGCGGTACAAGGCAGGCACCGTGATTCCCGCCCGCTCGGCGATGAGGTTGGTCGAGATGCGCTCGACCCCGACATCCACGAGCAACTCCGAAGCAGCAGCGAGTATGGCCTCGTAGGTGCGTATGGCGCGGGCCTGGCGCGGCTTGTTTTTCTCTAAAAGCTCTACCGGCTGGCGAACGGACATCCGGAGTACTCCTTTTCGAACGTTGTAGCAGACAAATCCCTTGCCGAGCGCCATGGCGCTGGCACCGCCATTCGCTCAATGACACAATAGTGTCCACTATATTATCAGCTGCCAGAGACTCCCTGTGCCGACCAAAGCGCTCCTTCGCCCATTTTTACAAATACTTTGCAGTTCCCTGCTGACGCTGGGAGTGCCGGCCTTCGCCGATTTCGAACGCACCGAAGAGCGCGAGCCCTGCGACCAGTATTCGCCCACCAAACGGCCGATGTTCGGCGATCTGCACGTGCACACCAGCCTCTCGTTCGACAGTTATGTCTCGAGCCAGCGCAATGATCCCAATGCCGCCTACCGGTACGCCAAGGGAGAAACAATCACGCTCTCGGATGAGGATTCCAACCAGATCGTGCGCGCCCGCATCCAGCGGCCGCTGGACTTTACCGCGGTCACCGATCACGCGGAGTTCCTCGGCCCGATCAACCTCTGCACGCAGGATCCGGGCAAGCTTGCCTACTGGTTTCCCGCCTGTATCGCCACCCGCTCCGAATTTTTCTATGTGCAATTGCTGGCCGCGAACTACTGGGTCACCCTGGGTGTGACCGACGAGGCGATGAGCAAGGAACAGTCGTTCACCTGTACGCTGGGCGATTGCGACGCCGCGCACAAGGAGGCCTGGGGCGTCATCCAGTCAGCGGCCGAGAAGCACTACGATCTCAGCAACGACTGCAGCTTCACCACCTTTGTCGGCTACGAGTCCACCGACGCTCCGAATCATTCGAACCTGCATCGCAATGTGATCTTCCGCAACGACAAGGTCACCGAGACTGCGATCTCGACCTACGACACCGGGTCGCTGAACTACCCCGAGCTGTGGCGCCGCCTGCGCGACCAGTGCATCGAGGGCCAGGCCGGGTGTGACGTGATCTCTATTCCGCACAACCCGAATCTCAGCCGCGGACTGATGTTCCCGGATCCGGCGTCGGAGCGCGAGGCCAACGACCGCCTGTTCTTCGAGCCACTGGTTGAACTGGTACAACACAAGGCAGCCAGCGAGTGCCGGTTCGACCGGCTGCTGGGACGCGGCGTCGCCACCGAAGACGAACTGTGCGATTTCGAGCAGGCGCTGTCGGACAACCTGTCCATGCTGGGGACAGTGTTTGGCGAAGTGCGCACCGAGGAGGCCCAGCCCGTTGGCATCGACGACTACGGGCGACGCAATATGGTGCGCAACGTGCTCAAGGACGGACTGGCCATCAAGGCGCAAACCGGCACCAACCCCTTCAAGCTTGGCTTCATCGGCAGTACCGACACACACAGCGCAACACCAGGCGCCGCTGAGGAAGACAACTATGTCGGACATCTGGGGCGTCGGGACTCCGGCTACCGCAACGTGCAGGATCACTTTTTCGACAACCCGGGCGGACTGGCGGTCGTCTGGGCGCAGGAAAACTCCCGCGACAGCATTTTCGAAGGCATGCGCAAGCGTGAAGCCTACGCCACCAGCGGTACACGGCCGGTGGTGCGTTTCTTCGCCGGCCAGGAGTACGCCGCCGACCTGTGCGAAGACCCGCTGATGCTGGAAAAAGCCTATGCCGGCGGCGTTCCCATGGGTGGTGAAATCCCCGCGTCAGCACAATCGCCGAAGTTCCTGGTCAGCGCGGCGAAAGATCCCGGCTCACCGGGTCATCCCGGCGTGGACCTGCAGCGGGTCCAGGTGATCAAGGGCTGGCTCGACGCACAGGGCAACACCCATGAACAGGTGTACGACGTGGCCGGCAATGCCGACAACGGTGCGGGCGTGGACCCCGATACCTGCGCCCCGACGGGCACCGGCCACAGCCAGCTCTGTACCGTATGGACCGACCCGGATTACAATGCCGACCAGGCGGCGTTCTATTACGTCCGCGTCCTGGAAAACCCGTCCTGTCGCTGGAGCACATTGCAGTGCCAGGCAGACGGTGTGAACCCCTTCGCCAGCAATTGCAGCGAACAGGCCGCGCGGCAGAATGCCGTCCGCAAGGAAGAAGGTGCCATCGGCGATGTTTATGGGAAGTGCTGCCTCGATCCCGCGCAGCAGCCCTTTTACTCACCCACCCTGCAGGAGCGGGCCTGGACGTCGCCGATCTGGCTGTCACCGATGTAACGCAGTAAGGATGACCCTTGACTCAACGCAAGACTCCGACGTCACGCCGTTTTCGTGGCGTCACCATGCCCAACAGTACTCACCCGGAAATTCGCAAGGTCAGGCGCCAGGGGCACCAGACCACCATCCATGGCAACAAACTCTGGAAATCCAGCTGCCTGCTGATTGACTACCTCAAGGAAAACCCGCCCGAGCACGCGACGCGCGTTCTCGATGTGGGCTGCGGCTGGGGAATCGCCGGAATCTGGTGCGCGCGGTACCTCGGTTCCGAAGTCACCTCCGTGGACGCCGATCCCAACGTGTTCCCCTATCTCGAAGCCACCGCGCGACTGAACCATGTCCAGACGCAGCCCCGGGAGGCCCGCTTCGAAGAACTCTCCACCCGCGAGCTTACAGGGTACGATCTCATGATCGCCGCGGATATCTGCTTCTGGGACGAACTGGTCAACCCCGTCACCAACCTGGTGAACCGCGCCGTCAAAGCCGGCGTCAAGCAGGTCCTGATCGCCGATCCCGAGCGCAGCACCTTTTTCGAAATGGCGCAGCGGTGCGAACGGCGGCACTGTGCAGAGATCGTCCCCTGGCAAACCACCAGCCCGATCAAGGCCAGCGGTGCGATCATGGTGTTACACAACGCCTGATCGCCCGGTGCACCACTGCCTGCGCGCGAACCGGTATTCTTTCCTATAATTAACTTGGCGCTGGCGAATTCGCTTTGGTATAAACCCGCTCGGCTGGACAGGTCCGTCGTCCGGCGCTACCCGGTATTCGAGTGACACCCCTGGCAAAGCGCCCGGGCAGTGCGCATGATCTATGCTTGAACACAGAAAAAGTTGGCCCGAGAGGCAGGCAGTATGAAACAGCTAGGAATTATCGACTCCGCCTTTATCAACCTGGAGCAATCCAATACGCCGCAGCACATCGGCGGACTGGGTATTTACGACCCGTCCTCAGCGCCTGGCGGTTTCGTACGCTTCAAGGATGTCATTGCCAGCTTCGAGCGGCGCCTGGGTGCGCTGCCGCTGTTTCGCACGCGCCTGGTGGAAGTCCCCGGCGGACTGGACCGTCCCTACTGGATCAAGGACGCCAACTTCGACGTCGAATTCCACCTCCGTCACATCGCCCTGCCCGAGCCGGGTGACTGGCGCCAGCTTTGCATCCAGGTCGCCCGACTGCACTCCCGGCCGCTGGATATGTCGCGGCCGCTGTGGGAGGCCTATATCATCGAGGGGCTGGACAACATTCCCAACCTCCCCAAGGGCTGCTTCGCGGTCTATACCAAGTTACACCACGCGCTGGTTGACGGCGCGGGCGGCTCCGCCTTCATGACCGCCCTGCACGACCTGTCACCCGAACCGACCGACAACGTCGAGGCACTGACCGAACCGCGACTGGTGGACAACGTGCCCACCGTGGGCGAATTGCTGACGCGCGCCTCGCTCAACAGCGTCAAGAACAGCGTGCAGTTCGTGCGCGGCACGGTCAAAACCTCTGCCGATATCGGGCGCTACGCGTTCGACGTTGCGCGCAAAAAAGTTCCCGCACCGGATATTGATGCGCCAAAAACCATCCTGAACAAGCCCGTCGGCCCGCACCGCACCTTCGACGCCGCGGAATTCCCGCTCGAGGGCTTCAAGGACATCAAGAATGCCGCCGGGGTTACGATCAACGATGTCGCCCTGGGCATTATCGGGGGCGCCCTGCAGCGCTACCTGGTGGCCAAGGGTGAGGCGCCGGAAAAAGGCTCACTGGCGGCCGGTATTCCGCTGAACATGCGCACGCGCCGCAGCAGCAGCGGCGACAACAACCAGGTGGGCTCGGTCTTTGCCTCCCTGCACACCGACATCGCCGATCCGATTGAGCGCCTCAAGGCCATCAACGTCTCGACCGGCGAAGCCAAGCGCAGCGGCGAAATGAGCCCGATGGTCGACGCCCTGAAAATTGCCGGTGTGTTCGCGCCGGCACTGTCCAAGGCCGTGGCCGGGTTCTGGTCAAGAAATGCCCTGTCGCAGCATATGCCCGTCAATATCTCGACCTGTATCTCCAATGTCCCGGGGCCGGACTTCCCGCTGTACTGCGCCGGTGCGCGCATGGTCGACTACTACGGCCTGGGCGTGCTGACCCCGGGCATGGGCATCTTCCACCTGGTATTCAGCTATGCCGGCAAGATCACCCTGTCTGTCCTGGCGGACCGGGAAATCATGCCCGACCCTGAGTTCTACCACGACTGCCTGGTGGCGGCTTACGAGGAGATGTACGCCGCGAGCCTGCCGCTGCAGCCCAAAAACGTGAAAGCGGCCGAAATTGCGGCCAAGGCCAAGATCAAAACCCCGAAACGCCGGCGCAGCCTGAAGGAAGTCAAACCGAAATCGGCGAGCGGTTCCTCGTCAAAGGGCGCCGCCACGGCGGCTACAAAGAGCATGCCTGTATCCAAGGCCAAGGCGCGTCCGAAGCCAAAATCGAAACCCAAGTCTAAGACCAAGCCGAAGGCGAAAGCGAAGGCAGCGACCAAGCCCAAGGCAAAGGCTAAGACCAAAACAGCCGCAAAGACCCGGCCCGCGGTCAAGAAAAGCGCCGCGGCGCGCCCGCGCGTGAAACGCAAGGCCGGAGCCGGCGCGAAACCCAAGCTGCAGTAAGCGTTGGGGCGGTAGCATGAGTCAGAAAAAGCGGCGGGAGATCCCCCGCTTCGCAACCCCGATCATCGAAACCCATTGCCACCTGGATTACCTCGACACCGAGGCGCTGGAGGACACCCTCGCGCGCAGCCGCGAGGTAGGCATTGAGCGCATCATTACCATTGCTGTGTCCCCTGACAATCTCGACACGGTGCTGGCTCTGGCCAACACCCACGCCGATGTCTGGGGTACGCAGGGCATCCATCCGCACGAGGCAGCGGCGTTCGACGCCGACGTGCTGGCCCGCGTGGCCGAGGGCGCCGCGCAGGCGCGAATCCTGGCGATCGGTGAAATTGGACTGGACTACCACTACGATCACGCACCGCGCGCGGCGCAGCATGCAGCCTTCGAACAACAGCTGCAGCTGGCCTGCGATCTGGACCTGCCCGTTGTCATTCATACCCGCGAGGCCGACGACGACACGCGGGCTATCCTGGCCAACTTCACCGACAAGCTGCAGCGCAAAGGGGTGATCCACAGCTTTACCTCCTCGCTGGCGCTGGCCGAGTTCTGCCTTGGTGAAGGTTTTTCGCTGGGCTTCAACGGTATCGCCACCTTCAACCGGGCCGACAATGTGCGCGAGGTCGTGGCGGCCACACCGCTGGAGCAATTGCTGCTCGAAACCGATGCACCCTACCTCACGCCCGTTCCCTACCGCGGCAAACCCAATGCGCCGTTCTACCTGCCGTTTATTGCCGAACGGATCGCGCAGATCAAGGAAGTACCTGTGGAGACCCTCCTGGGCCACGCTCACGCCAACAGCGAGGCTCTGTTCTTTCAGGCGGCCTGACTTGTGCACGCTCGCACTGCCAGATCGGGCGATGACAGTGGTAAACTACGCCGCTGCCGATTTCGGCTTTCGGGGACATTGGGGAACACAAGGGAATGGAGTACATCGTTGGTCAGCGTTGGGTCAGTCACGCTGACGCGCAACTGGGCCTGGGAATTGTTGTCGATATCGAAGGCCGGCGAGTTACCCTCGCCTTCCCCGCCGTCGACGAGGAACGCACGTACGCGATCGACAACGCGCCGCTGACGCGCCTGCGTTTCAAGTCCGGCGACCATATTTCCACGGTTGAGCAGGTGGAAATCCTGGTCGAACAGGTCGAGGAGCGCGACGGACTGCTCGTGTACCTGGGCACCGATCATCACGACGAACGACGCGTCGTCTCCGAGCTGGAGCTGAACGCGTTCGTCGCCCTCACCACGCCGCAACAGCGCCTGCTTAACGGGCACTTCGACCGACACGACGAATTTGCCCTGCGCGTTGCCACGTGCAATCACATCGATTCGCTGCAGCGCCTGGGCGCGCGAGGCCTCCTCGGCTCCCGCACGAGCCTGCTGCCGCACCAGGTGTATATCGCCAACGAGGTGGGACAACGCCATGCGCCGCGCGTGTTGCTGGCCGACGAGGTCGGACTGGGCAAGACCATCGAGGCGGGAATGATTATCGCGCAGCAATTGCTGACGGGACGCGCCAGCCGCATCCTCATCCTGGTGCCGGACAGCCTGTTGCACCAGTGGCTGGTGGAGATGCTGCGCCGCTTCAACCTGCGTTTCGCCCTGTTCGACGCCGAGCGAATCGCCGAGTCGGACCACGACAATCCCTTCGAAAGTGAACAGCTGGTACTGGCCGGACTCGACCTGTTCATGCAGGACAAGACTGCCGCCCAGCAGGTGCTGGATGCACCCTGGGATATCGTGACCGTGGACGAGGCGCACCACCTGCACTGGTCCGAAGCATCCTCCGGGGAGGATTACCGCTTTGTCGAACAACTCGGCCAGCGCTCGGCCGGCCTGCTCCTGTTGACGGCCACGCCGGAACAATTGGGCCAGGCCAGTCACTTCGCGCGCCTGCGGCTGCTCGATCCCGCACGCTTCTACGATCTGCAGACCTTCCTGGAAGAGGAATCGCGCTACCGGGAGCTCTCGGGGATCGTCGACGACCTCGAGGCCGGCAGACCTGTCGCCAACCTGCCCGCCGACCTCGACGCCGCCTTGCCGGTCGAGGAGTTGATCGAGGATATCCTCGACCGCCACGGCACCGGCCGCGTCCTGTTCCGCAATACACGGCAGGCGGTGAGTGGTTTTCCCGGACGTATCCTGCACCGGCACCCGCTGCCCACCGACGCGTCCTACCCCGCCCCCGGCGCCGCCCTGGAACAGTGCCTCTACCCGGAGACAGCCTGCGCAGACGATACCTGGCTGACCAGCGATCCGCGCACCGCGTGGCTGGAAGACATGCTGAAGTCGCTGCGCCCGCAAAAAGTCCTGGTCATCTGCGCACATGCCGACACCGCGGTCGCGCTTGAGCACCATTTGCAGATGCGCGCCGGCATTCGCTCGGCTGCATTTTACGAGGGGCTGTCCATTGTCGAACGGGATCGCGCGGCGGCCTATTTCGCCGACGAGACCGGCGGCGCGCAAACGCTGGTCTGCTCGGAAATCGGCAGCGAGGGGCGCAACTTCCAGTTCGCGCACCACCTGATCCTGTTCGACCTGCCGCTCAACCCGGACCTGCTGGAACAACGTATCGGTCGGCTGGACCGTATCGGGCAGACCAGCGACGTCCAGCTTCATGTCCCCTTCCTGGAGGGAACCGCACAGGAAACCCTGCTGCGCTGGTACGATGAGGGGCTGGAAGTATTTACCCAGAGCTGTTCCGCCGGGCACATGATCTACCAGCGGTTTGCCGAGCGCCTGGTGCCACAGTTAACGCAACGGACAGAGGCGTTCGATGCGCTGCTGCGCGACACCCACGCGTTCACTGAAGAGACACGGGCCGAGCTGCGCGAGGGACGCGACAGGCTTATCGAACGCAACTCCTGCAAACCGGAAGTGGCCCGCGCGCTGATCGATGACATCACCGCGCTCGAGGATACCGACACCCTCGACGACTACTTCGCGCAATTGTGCGAGGTGTTCGGCGTGGAACAGGAGTTTCACTCCGAGCGTACCCACGTGTTGCGTCCCACCGAACACATGCTCACCGGTCACTTCCCGTACCTGCGCGAAGATGGCGTCAGCGTCACCTTCAGTCGCGACAAGGCGCTTTCGCGCGAAGACATGGAGTTTCTCACCTGGGAACACCCCATGGTGACCGAGGCCATGGACATGGTGCAGAGCACCGAGCTGGGCAATGCGGCCATCGGAACACTCAAGCTCAAGGGCGTGGCCCCGGGCACAATGCTGCTGGAAGTCCTGTACTGCATCAACTGTGTGGCGCCCCGCTCGCTTGAAGTGGACCGCTTCCTGCCACTGACACCCATACGGCTGGTCGTCGACGCGCGCGGCAAGGACCTGGCCGAGCTCCTGCCACACGATCGCCTGAACCAGCTGATCGAGAAAGTGAAAAAGCCTACCGCCGTCGCGATTATCAAGCAGGTGCGCAGTGAGGTTGAAGCCAAGATGCTGCTTGCGCAGCAACAGGCCGAGGCCCGACTGGGCAAGGTACTGGGTGAGGCCGAGGCATCCATGCGCAGCGCGCTGGGCGATGAACTTGAACGACTGACCGCCCTGCGTGCTCGCAACCCCGCCATCCGGCAGGAAGAACTGGACCACCTGGCCTACCGGATTGACGAGAGCGCCACCCACATCCGGCACGCCAACCTGCAGATGCAGGCGCTGCGGCTTATTCTCACCACGTAGTGTTCGACTTTAGTGTTCGACTTTAGTGTTCGACTTTAGCGTTAACTTTAGCGCCGCCCGTTAGATCAGGCGCCGGTACAGGTCCGCCGTTTCGCGCGCGCAGCGTTCCCAGCTGTAATACCGCGCCTGCGCCAGCCCGCGCCGGCCCCAGGCGCTCTGCGCCTCGTCGTCTTCCATGAGCATGCCAAGGTGACTGGCCAGCTCCTGGGCGCTACCGGTTTCACACAGGACACAGGCGCCCTGCGCAAACTCCGCCATCGATGTACCCGCGCGACACACCACGGGCACGCCGCTGGCCATCGCGTCCAGCACCGGCAGGCCGAAGCCTTCGTAGACCGAGGGATAGGAAAACACCCGCGCGCCCGCAAACAGGGCCGGCAGGTCATCCGACGGTACGTAACCCAGGTGTTTAACCGTCTGTTGTTGCGTGTGTACTGCGATCCGCTCGCGCAGCGATTCATTGCGCCAACCCGTCGAACCGGTCAGCACAAGGGGACACTCGCGCCGCTGCGCCAGCGGCAATGCCTCCCAGGCGTCGAGCAACGTATCGATCCCCTTGCGCGGCTCCAGCGTGGCTACCATCAGTACGTATGCGCCATAACGCAGGCCATAGCGGTCGAGCACCGGGGCCGCCTCGGGCGCGGTGTGGGGCCGATACCGGGCGTCGACACCTTCGTAGACAGTGACGACCTTGTCCGGGGACAGGGGGAAATAGTCGAGCAGTTCATCCCGGACCAGATCGGACACGGTTACGACAATTTCCGCTCGCGCCAGCGATTCCGGCAACAGCCGGTTGAGCCGCTCCACGACATGGGCCGGGTGATATTCGGGAAAACGCAGGTGTGAGAGGTCGTGCACCGTGGTCAGGCTGCGCCCGCTGAACGGCTTCAGGATGTAGTTGGTCTCGTGGTAGAGGGCCTGGGGCACCGCGTTGGCGTGACGTTTGAAACGTCGATCCATCAACGCGTCATACGCCGGTTTCGTACCGGGCACCCGGCCGATCCACTCACGCAGACGTGACACGACGCGCGCCGACGCGGGCGTATCCTCAGCGGGAGACGTGTTGCGCACCTGTGCACTGACCGCCAACTGCGCACGGGCATCCTGCCAGGCGGTGCCGGTGAAACACTGCACATCGTCGACCAATTCAAGACCGACGAGTTGCTCCAGCAGGTGAAAGGTATAGTTGCCAATGCCGGTGATCGGGGGGCGCAGCGCCTCGGCATTGATGAGCAGGTTCACGCGTCAACCCGGTGCGACCGCTAGTCGCTGTCGTCCCCGATCACAGGATCGGGCATCGGCAACTCGTCGCGACCGCTCAGGGTGATATCCACCTCGGCCAGCAGCGCGTTCAGGCGTTGCGCGAAAACATCCATATTGAAGTGGTTGCTGCGTTCGTATGCCGCATACGCCATTTTTTCGCAGCGCGCCTGGTCTTCCATGACGATCAGGGTATACACACGCAACTGCTCGAGCGTGGAAAAGCGGAAGCCGCTCTTGCCGTGCTCGACAATCTCGCGCTGACCACCACCGTCGATCACGATCGGCAAGCAGTAATTCTGCATGGACTCGACCGTGGTCATACCAAAGTGCTCCACCCACTCGGGCCGGGTCTGGTCGAGGCCGCAGGCGTGCCAGAAAATGGCGGCGCGGGCGTAGTGATCCTTGATGTCCTGCACGGTCACGTTGGGCTTGATCTCAATCGGGGCCGATACCTTGGCGGCCGCGGCCTCCATTTTTTCCAGATAGGTATTGCCCGGTTCGCTGCCGCCCATCAGGACCAGCTTCCAGCCCTGTGTCGCCTCGGGGTGCTCCTCCACCAGGTCGGCCCAGGCCTGTATCAGCTCCAGCTGTTTTTTCGTACCGCCCAGCTCGAAACGCGATACCGACAGGATGATTTTCTCTTTCTTCGTCGGCGAACTCACGGGGTTGTACATGTTCACTGGCGGGTAGAGCTTGTGGGTCGGCTCCAGTTCCCAGCGTTTGGCCATCCACTGGCCGGTATAGTCGCTGTTGATCACCAGGTAGTCATACTTGTCCACCTGGAAAAAGCGCGCCTTTTCCTGGTCGGGGAAATGGCAGATAAACACCGACACCGGCGACAGCGGATTCACCTTGCCGAGCATGTTGGCGTTGATAAAAATATCGTAGTTGAGCGTATCCTGGGCAATGATATCGAAGGGATTGTCGAGCTCGTTGATCACCATGTGCTCGTCCGCCACGTAGCGGTTGCGCTCTTCGAAAAACGGAATCTTGATGATTTTCTTCGAACAGCGCGACAGATCGAGATCGAACCACTGCTTGTAGGCGCTCAGCTCGACTTCCTTGTTGAAGATGTAGGTAATGTCGTAGCGATCCTGCATCAGCGCGGCCATTTCGGCCACATAGCGCTGACCGCCACCGGCAAAGTGCCCGGCGTGATCGTAGATACCCACCCGTGGCTTGCGCAGCCCCAGGACCACCTGCAACTGCGAAAAGAAATTGTGCGCGGTGACCTCACCCAGGTGTTTTGGCAGCACGCGGTTGAGTTGCTGCAGTACCGTCAATACCGTATCGGTGTCTACCGTCTCGACCATCTTGCGCACCGCATGCAACAGCGCGCGATACAGCAGGTCGAACTCGCCCTTCTTGAAAAAGTGTGAGCTGGGAATCGTCGAGGCCAGCTGCTCCGGAAAATGCCGGGCGACAAACAGGAAGCGGTTACGTGTGCAGAAGTACTCGCACAGCGACTGCGAGGCGCTGCCGTGATACTGGTGATACAGGATACTCTCGGGGGCATACCACAACTCCCAGCCGGCGGCGCGGGCACGGGCGCTGTATTCCACGTCCTCCATGAACATCACGTATTCTTCGTCCCAGGGGCCGATGGCCTCGTAGGCGCTGCGGCGCAGCATCATCGAGCCACCCGTGATGTAATCACGCTGGGCAGGCTTGGCGTGACGCGACGAATCGGCTTCTTCAAACCCAATATCGCGGAAGTAGAAGTGTTCGATCTCCTCCACACCGACGCTGTTAAGCTTTTCACCGCCAGTAAAAAAGATTTTGCTCTGCGCGGCGGCGATCTTTTCGTTGCCCTCCATCACCTTCAGCAGGCCCTGGAGCCACTGCGCGTCGACGGTCGCATCGTTGTTGGCGATCATGATGTAATCACCGCTCGATTGCGCAATCCCTACATTCAAAGCTCGCGTGTAGTTGTTCTCGTCGTTTTCAATCAGGTGGACGTCGGGATAACTGCTGCGCACGAGCGCCTGGGTGCCGTCAGTCGAGCCGTTGTCGATGACGTAAATGTCCAGGTCAATGCCGGACTGGTCTTCGAATTCATCGTGCACTGACTTGCCCGCGTC
>CAYGOX010000009.1:0-15024 GCA_964351485.1 uncultured Halioglobus sp. | reverse complement strand
GGCCTGCACCGACTCGAGAAAGTCGCCGATAAAATCCAGCGCGTTGAACGTAACGGTAAGCAGGGCAATTTTTGACATGGCTTTTGACTTAACTACAGTGCGTCGTTAGCGGGACTGGGTGGGCAACAGGGAGTTGCTGATGGTCGTCAGCGTCTTGAGCAGCACCTGGGCATCCTCGACCGGCGGCGTCATCGTGTACAGGCGCTGCGTGGTCGGCACCTCACTGGGCGGTACCAGCTTGCGGCGGTTGCGGAACGCCGAGTCGGGAATGAGCTGCTCCGGTGGCGCAAGGTCGAAATGTTCTTCGACAGAGATTGCCTCGCTGGCACCCCCGGCGCGCATATGCTGCAGACGGTGCTGGGCCCGCATCGCCGACAGGCGCGCGGCGCGGGAAGTCAGGATGGCATGATGCTTCGCCTTGCCCTTGACCGCCTCTGCGCGGTGACCGAACTCAATCCCCACGTTCCGCACGATTGCTCGGAACTCGCCGCGGCGCAGCTGGCCCCATGCGTTTTTCACGCGGTCCCGAAGATAGCCGACCTTCTCGGAAAAAGTAGAGGACATGACTCTGTTACCCCTGAGTTGTTATTCGGCCGGGTTCGCGAGCAAACCCTGGCGGCCCGTGCACTGGCAGTGCATCCTGTTATTCGACCGATTGTACCCCCTCCCCCCCGGGCTGCCAAACGGCGAAGCGGAACCTGTTCGCAGGTTTCATCAAGTCTGTTGGCATTGGTGCCCCCCCGGTTATACTGCATTTTCGCTATCGCTCCAGCGACTTATAACACCCGGAACAGGGCGCCAGACACGCGTGAAAATTCTCTTACACATCGGTACCGACAAGACCGGCAGCACGGCCATCCAGCGGGCGTTGTGGGAAAACCGCGACTGGCTGCTCGAGCGCGGCGTCTACGTACCCGAAACAGGTCTGGGTGTGGACAACGGTCATGCACAACTTCTGCAGGCACTCGATGAGTCTGCACTGGCGGGCCTGGCGCGGGAACTGGCCTCGGTCGATACCACGCGGTACACCACCGCCCTGCTGTCCTGGGAGGGTATGTGCAAATTCAATCGGGCGCAGATCAAGGCGCTGTACGCGGCCCTTCCCGAGGCGGCCGTTGAAGTTCTCGTCTATCTGCGCGACCAGGCGGAGATTGTCCAGTCGGCGCATTTGCAGTGGGTGCAGATGAACCCGGACGCGATACCGGTAAAATCGCTGTCCGTGCCCAAATCGCTGCCACACCGGCTGCGGCAGTCCCTGTTCCTGCGTCATCCGCAGCGCAACTATTTCAAGCTGCTCAAGCGCTGGCAATCCGCCGCGCCGGGAATCACCTTCTGCCTGCGCCGGTTTGCTCCCGAACACCTCGAAGGCGGCGATATCCTCGTAGACTTTCTCGCCCGGCTGGGCCTTACCCCCGATGCCGGGTTTATTCGGCAGCGTGGCCCGACCAACCCGAGCATCGATGTGGAGACCGCGCTGCTCCTGGAGCAATGGCGCAAGGATGACCTGTCAGCCCAGGAGATCGCCACCCGGTTTGACCTGGCGGTAGCAATCGCCGATGACGAGGGGACGGGCAATCGTTGGTTCCTCGACAAGGACGCGGTGGACGCCACACGCCGACACTTTCGCGCCTCCAACGCCCGGGCAGCGGCGCTGGCTGGCTGCGACAGCGGCTTTATCATTGAATCGGACAGCCGCTGCTGGCGTACCGAACCGTTTTCGTCGGCCTACAACCGGTCCCGCACGCGCGACCAGAAGATTACCGAGGAGAATGCGATCCCCACGCTGCACGAGGCTGCCTCCGGCGCCGCGCTGGGCGATCACCTGCTGCTGCACTCGGGTTGGAGTGGCGTGGAGAGCTGGGGGGTCTGGAGCGATGCGCAGCAATCGATCGTGCAGTTTCGCATCCCGAAACAGGTCAACAGCTCTGACGACGACATCGTGGAACTGGGCCTGATCGGAAAGTATTACGGCCCGAATCACAAGACGCAGGTCAAGGCCAACAACCTGGAACTGGGCTGGCGCGACCTGTCAGCCATCGATGGGAAGCTGCAAATTCCGGTATCGGAACTGGGGCCCATGCAACGCATCACCCTGGAGCTGACCCATGAACAACCGACCCGCCCGGCAGACGTCGAGGGGGGCGAAGACCAGCGGGAGCTGGCCTTCGCGCTCTGCTCGCTGTCGTGGCAGGTCACCGGCCCACAGCACTAGGTGCATGTCCACAGCTATGCCCGGTAAGCGGACTGTCCACGCACTGGCCCTTGCCCGAGACCTGGACACCATGCCCTATCTCTCGCTGGGCATGATTCGAGAGTACCTGCTGTCCTGGCGCGAAGGTGAGTTGCGGCATCACTACGAGGTCATGCCCCTGAAATTGGGCGGGCCGTCTCCGCAGGTAGACTCCGCCCACAAGCTCGTAAAGGAATTGCACGAGCTGGACCGACCTGTCTGCCTGCTATCGTCCTACGTCTGGAATCACACCCTGAACCGCAAGGCCGCCGAGGGTCTCCACCGAATGAATCCGGGCGCCACCGTGATCATAGGTGGCCCGGAAGTTCCGAAATATCCCGGAGAAACCGAAGCATTTATGGCGGACAACCCCGGGATCGACATCGCCGTTCTCGGCGAGGGCGAGGCGGCTTGCGCCGAAGTTCTCGACGCGCTTGCGGCACCGGAAGCCGAGATCACTGATCGACTGCGCGAGGTAACCGGCATCGTATTTTCTCGCGATGGCCAGATTGTACGCACAGCCGAACGCAAACGAATCGCCGACATCACCCAGTTACCCTCGCCCTACCTGTGCGGCACCTTCGATCCGTGGTTTGAGGACTACCCCGTAGCGATCCTTGAAACCAACCGGGGCTGCCCCTACGGCTGCACCTACTGCGACTGGGGTTCGGCAACGCTCGAGCGTGTGACGAAGTTCACCGCCGAGCGCGTGAAGCAGGAGATCGAGTATATAGCCGAGCGCCGCACAGACACCGTCTTCATCGCCGACGCCAACTTCGGCATGCTTGAGCAGGACATCGAGATCGCACAGGCGCTGGTCGATGCGCGCGCCCGAACCGGGTTCCCGCTCCGGCTGGCGACCAACTTTGCCAAGAACGGCGGCCGGCGCCTCATGAGCGTGATCAAGATTCTCCATGACGGCGGCCTGCTGCCGACCGGCATCATCGCACTGCAGACCACGGATGCGGATACGCTCAAAGCGATCAAACGCGACAATATCAAGACCTCGTCGTACGAAAAAATGATGGCCTACTTCAACGAAGAAGCTATCCCCATGGCCTCCGACATCATGATCGGTCTGCCCGGCCAAACCGTGGACAGTCTGCAGCACGACCTGCAGTTCTGTTTCGACTGGAAGGTGTCGGCCAACGGCAACTACACCTCGATGATGCCCAATGCACCGATGGCGGAGAAAGCTTACCGACTGGAACACCAGATCGAGACGGACGCAGCCGACATGATCATCTCCACATCCTCATTCAGCGCCGCCGACCTTTTGTACATGAAGGGGCTGTATCTCACTTACCAGTTCCACGTACGCCTGGGCATTCTCAAGTATTTTCTTTACTACGTGCAGATCGAGCACGGCATTGCCGCCATGGATATTCTGCGCCGCTGGCTGGATGCGGTGATCGCGCAGGATGCGGCACTGCCGATTTCGGTCCGTCTGTTCAATGAAGTCTTCAGGCTCGATCAGCGCGAAGGCGATTGGGCCGTGGTGAATTGGGACACCGAGGCAGATTTTTTCTTTGCGCGCATCGAGGACTACTGCGAGGAAATGGTCCTGCTCACCCGGCGCGAGTTCGGTGTGCAGATCGACGACAGCATCCGCCAGACACTGCGCGCCGCGCAGGCCGCAGTGACACCGAGACTGGACCGCAACTACCCCTTCGAGGTGAACCTCGAACACGATATCGAAGGGTATTTCGAGCAGGTGAAAGCGGTGGCCAGTGTGCACGAGCTGGACGACGCGTTCACGTCACTCAAGGCGTTCGGAGCGGCCCAACTGCAGGTGAATGCCGATGTCGAACGCTACGACTCACTGCGCTTTATCGGCACCGCCACGCATGCCGACGCCTGGGAGTTACCCTCGGCGCTGCGCTTCTACTAGGCCACTGCATTCAGCCGCGCCCGCGCGGCATCGTACTCGGCGCGCAGACGCGCGACGACATCGGCAGTGCTGCCAACAGATTTCACGGCGCCAATACCCTGGCCGCACCCCCAGATATCCTTCCAGGCTTTCTTGGCTTCCGTACCGCCGGAGCCGAAATTCATTTTCGACGGGTCGCTTTGCGGCAGGTTGTCCGGGTCCAGTCCCGCCGCCTCAATGGACGGGCGCAGGTAGTTGCCATGCACGCCGGTGAAGAGGTTGCTGTAGACGATCGACGCGGCACTGTGCTCGACAATCGCATCCTTGTAGGCGGCCTCGGCATTTGCCTCCTGCGTGGCAATAAACACCGACCCGGCATAGCCCAGATCTGCACCCATCGCCTGCGCACCGAGAACGGCATCGCCGCTGGCGATGGCGCCGGACAACAGCAACGGGCCGTCAAACCACTCGCGAATTTCCTGCACCAGCGCAAACGGTGACAGGGTACCGGCATGCCCCCCTGCCCCGGCGGCGACTGCAATCAGGCCGTCGGCGCCCTTTTCGATCGCCTTGCGGGCGAAGCGATTGTCGATGACGTCGTGCAGCACGATACCCCCGTAGGAATGCACCGCCTCGTTCACCGCCTCCTTGGCGCCCAGCGATGTAATCACAATCGGCACCTGGTATTTCACACACAGATCCAGATCGTGCTGCAGGCGATCGCTCGACCCGTGCACAATCTGGTTCACCGCAAACGGCGCTGCCGGCGCCTCGGGGTTGGCCGCGCTGTATTGCGCCAGTTCCGACGTAATGCGCTGCAGCCACTGCTCGAGCACCTCAGCCGGCCGGGCATTGAGCGCCGGAAACGAACCGACAATACCCGCCTTGCACTGCGCGATCACCAGATCGGGATTGGAAATGATAAACAGCGGTGCACCCACCAGTGGCAGGCGCAGGGTATCGAAAATCGGTGGTAGAGCCATGGGTACCTCGGTGAGAGAAGTTGTATTTATATGCAACATACTGCATATTAATTTATTATGCAACTAGTTGAATATATAATCGACTGAAAGCGATAAACGAATATCGGGACACCCACCTATGGCGCTTTCCCACGCGATCATGACCGCACTGCTCGACGGCAGGATGAGCGGTTATGAGCTGACCAAGCGGTTCGACACCTCACTGGGCTTTTTCTGGAAGGCGAGCCACCAGCAGATTTACAAGGTGCTCAAGGACCTGGAACAGCAGGCGCTGCTGGCGAGCGAGCACGTACCGCAGGAGGGCAAACCGGACAAGATTCTCTATACCCTCACCGACGCCGGCTACGCGGCGCTGGACGAATGGGTGATGGGCACCAGCGCGTTTCGCGAATCGAAAGACGACCTGTTGGTAAAACTCTACAACCTGTCACCGTCAAACCGGGAGCACCTGGCAGAAGAGCTCGAAGCGCGCCGGCGCTCGGTCGAAGAAAAGCTGACGCTGTACCGGCGCATCCGGGAGCGGCACTACGCCGAGCCGGCCAGTCTGTCGCTGCGCCGGCGCGGCATCTACCTGGCGCTGCTGGCCGGGATTGGAAACTGCGAGGCCGCGCTGTCCTGGCTGGACACCTGCACCGGGTTACTGGATACACCGGACACAGAATAACTCTTTACCTCTGCCGGGCGGACGAACAATCTGCCCCTGACTGATCGATTACTCTGCAGCCTTTTCAAACCCGGTTTCCGCCAGCGTTTTCACACGCTCTATCGCCTCATCGGCGATGAAATCGAACATCGTCACACCGGTGCTGGCCATGCTCGGCAACAGTTCGTGATACAGCGCGCGATCATCGGCATCCAGTGCGTCCTGCACCGATTCCAGCGCCGGCATCTGCACCTGTGGGTTCTCGGCGGGGTTAAGAAAGAGATCGCTGATAACGATCTGGCTGAGCCAGCGCGAGACCATCACGACTGTGTCGTTGTCCAGGCCACCCTCGCGCAGGCTGCGCATCAGCACCAGCGTCAACTGCATCCAGCGCGGCGACATGATCGGTGCGGTCCCCACCAGCCGGATCGACACGGCATTGGGTTTCAACTGGTCGTGCATGGCGCTCATCCAGCGCCGGGCCTGAACGTGCCACGGCAGCCCCGTCATATCCGGCAGCGTGATTGCCTCCGACACACGATTCCCGATACCCAGCACGAGGTCGCTCTTGTTGCGGAAGTGGTTGTACAGCGCCATGGGGGCGCAACCCAGATGACGCGCCACCCCGTTCATCGATAAGGCCTTGCCTTCACAGAGCTGCGCAAGCGCCGCATCGAGAATGATGTCGCGCGGGAACTCGACCGACTGGGGAGCTGAGCGGCCGGGCCGATCCAACAATCAGACTTATGAATCCGAGGCCGGTCGCGCCTCGGGAAACGCGTCGAAATAAAACGCGAAGCGCTCGCGCAGCTGCGCAGGGTCCACACCAAAGTGCGCCTTGAGATCGTAGACCACCCTGCCGTAGTCATCGCGGTGCTCTTCGACAAATCCGCTCAACTCGGCGCGCGCCTGCCCGGTCATCGGCAGCGCGGCCTTTTGGTAAATTTTCTCAACCCAACTCACATCGTCTCGGATAAGCTGCGTAAACGGCACGTCGATACTTTGCTCAGCCGGCAGTGAATCGCGATCGCGCACACAGGCGCGCAGCAGGCGTTCGACACGCGCCGTCCAGTATTCCATTAACTGCTCCGTCATGACCTGCTTGCGATTCATCCGCTGGCCGTAGGCCAGCATCGTAACCGCCGACTGGATTACCGCCACCGGATCGCGATGCGTAATGGCAATCGTCGCATCGGGAAACACCTTGTGCAGCACCGGCAATTGCTCTAGGTGCTGCGGGCACTTCAGCACCCAGCGCACCGGGCGATCCGTGCCGCGCTGCTGCCAGAGCAGCAGTTTGAGGACGTCGCGCATGTACTCGTACTGGTAGGTCTGGTCTTCAGCGTAGTAGGCATCGCGCCAGCGCGGCGAGTACGCCAGCCACTCGTAGTTATAGGAACCGAAGTTCGGCCCCATCAACTCCAGTTCCTCGTGGATATGATCCGGGTTCATCGGGTGCATGGCCGCCACTAGCGGCGTGACCTGCTGCATCCCCTGCCACGCCTCGTCACAGCGTTGGTAACGCGGGTCGGTGCCATCGGGCAGCAGCGCCTCGCCGGGCGTCGGCACCGGCTCGTAGGATTCCCACAGCGGCAGCGCACGCAAGCGCGAATCAGCCGCCATGAGATTGAGCAGGTGGGTTGTTCCGGAACGCGGCAGGCCGGCCACGATAATGGGCTTTTCGATTTTGATATCGAGTATTTCAGGGTGCCGGCTCCAGGTGTCCTGGATCAGCAGCCGGCTGCTGGCATGCTTGACCAGGATATTGCGCAGGTTGAGCCGGGCGACGCCCGTCATCCCGTCATCGGCGTCCCACTCGTCGCACAGCAGGCTAAGCCGGGGCAGGAAGTCCATGGGGCCCCAATCGCTCAGGCCGGTCTTCTGCTCTGCCTCGGCCATGATCGAGCCGGGTTCCAGCACCGTCGTGAGGGTCTCCCCGTAATCGAGTGCAGCCTGCTGGATCTCGGTGTACACAGGATCGCGTAAATCATCGATATGAATATCGCCGCTCATCGCTTCTTCTCCCAGTAACGATCAGGCAAAACGCAGGGGGCCGGTACTGCCACCCCTGAGCAACTTGAGCTGGTTGGTCAGCCAGCCTTCCAGCCAGAAATTACCCGCAGCCGCGGGATCGCGCAGCAGCGCCTCGTGCACCTCAATGGCCAGCGCGCGCGCATCGGCATTGTCAGGTTCGGCGCCCATCACGATGTCGAGCAGGTGCAGCGCCTGCTCGTGCTCCTCGCGCTCGTACTTCTGTCGCGCCCGGGAGACGAGCGCGGCTGCACCGGCCAATTCCAGCACATCGGCGTAGACCGAGGTGCGCGGTACGGCGTAAAGCTCGGTGGTGGATTCATGGTAAAACCAGCCGGCGTAACTTTCCCAGATAGCGCGAACTCCCCAGGACACCTTGCCGTAACCCTGGCCCACCTCGCAGGCCTCGGGCAGGCGAATGTCCTGCATCAGCTCGTACACCGTCTTGCCCTCGTTCATGCCGCGCACCACCTCGTCGTGCACATAATGCAGTGCGTCGCGGATGGCTGTCACCTCTTCGGCGATAAGCGCCCTGCCCTCAACCGGACCGTGGTGCCCGTACAGCACCACCTCGGGCTCGAGGTCCAGCACCCGCTGCGCGGCTTCAGCGCAGACCAGCGCATCGCGGTAGCGGTCGCCGCGAATCGTCACGAGGTTGGGGAAATGTCCAAACGGGCAGCCGAAGATATTTCCCGTCAACAGGATGCCGTGCTGCGGCAACCAGACCAGCAGCGAATCGTTGGTTTCGGCTCCCTTGACGCCCAGCAGGACGATGTCGAGGCCGCCAAGCGAGAACTCCTTGCGCTCCTCAAACGTCACATCCGGGGTCGGGGTGTCCTGCGGGTTGTGCTCGGTGTAGCCGTGTTCCGCGTAGTAGGCGAAGTCGTCGACAAACTTGTCCATGAATCGAAACGCGGAGCGGCTGCTGCGAAACGCGCCCAGGCGGGCATCGTAGGCCTGGTGTTCAGCATTCCCGGCCTGCGCGATATAGGTCACGCCGGGATTGCGGTCGCGAAAATACTGCACGCCGCCGACGTGATCCACGTGTCCCTGCGTGGTGATGATGTACTTGAGATTATTCGCCTGCTCCGACAGGGCGGTGAAGTTTTTTTCCAGGACCGGCGCTTCAAAGCCCATACCGGTATTGATCAGGATGCTCCCCTCCGATGTCTCGATCAGGTACGCGTTGGAACAGGCCTCACAGGCCACGATGAAATCGTTGTATCGCCAGCCACTGTCAAAACGGGCGGCATTCGGCGCTGTCGGCCGGGATTTGTACAGGGGTATTCTCGCCATACAGCTCGGGACGGGGTGCGCCCCTCCTCTCGTTATTTAATATTTGATATTAATTTAGCCGCTTCGCGGGCGCTCGGCAAGCGTTTAATACCCCATATTATCTAAAGCGCCGAAATACGATACCCTGCGAGCATGACTGAGACATCCCCTACCGCCAGGGCGCCCCGCAAGGACAGCGCCCAAACCAAGCAGAAGCTGTTGGACGCCGCCCAGGCGCTGATCGCGCAGCAGGGGGTAGAGAACATCAAGCTGGTCGACGTGAGCCGCGCAGCGGGCCAGAAAAACCGCAACGCCGCCCAGTATCACTTCGGCGACCGCGATGGCCTGATCCACGCGGTGCTCGACACGCACACCACGTGCATCGCCCGGCAGCGCAAGACAATGCTGGATCAGCTCGACCCCCACAACACCACCATGCGCGAGCTGGTGAATGTGCTGGTGTACCCCATCGTCGACCATGTGACGGCGGACCCGAACGGACTGACCTATCTGCGTATCAACCGCTTTGTCTTTGGCAGCAGCGCACATATCGAAATGGGCTGGCAACGCACGGCGAACATGCCGGAAGTTCATGATCTGCAACAACGTATCCACGCGCTCATGCCGCCCAACTCGGCGCAGGCGATGCGGGCCAAGATGATTCTTGTGCAATGCATGCTGTTCAACGGCCTGGCCAACTTTTATGATCTGTATCCGCCTCGACAGCTCAAGGGTTTTGTGGAAACACTGTGCCGCAGCATCGAGGCGATTTACCTGGAACAGGCAACCGGCTAGGGCACACCTCGTCGCCCATCAGTCACGGGCGGTTCGATATCGGCCACCACACCCGCTACCGCAAGACCACCGAATGCCTCAAACGGAGAAGGCACTTCGAACGCAAGGCGCTCCAGATCCTGCGTAGCGAAGCTGACGTCCAGTTGCGGAACGGGCTGGGGAGAACATAAACAAACGCCGTGGCGCATTAATCGTCTACGCGCTCTACTATCCCAAGCGTTACGGGCCCAAGATTTTGCCATCCGGTGCCGGCAACCGGATGGTCAGCCTCGTAAGCTTTTCGCTCTTCTGTGTTCGCGGTCTCGAATAGTGCGGCGCCTATCTGCTGGATAGTTACTTTCAACGAATTGGCATACATCATCGGGTCAAGCATATGCCAGCGGTAGAAACTGGCGAACTTTGTATCACCTCCAACTTCGCTTTCCACGTCATCGACATCTGCGGGCTGACGCACATCCAGTGGAACGCCGGCGTACAGTGCATCGTGTTGTCCCATTCCCCAGGCGGTACCCGCGTAGTCCTCCAGCCCGGTACCGCAAATGGTGGGAAATTTTTCGTGGTCATAGAAAACTTCCAGACCTTGTGCCCGCAATATTTGCGGTGGCGCAGGGGTGATGGCCATCCACGGATGGCGCACTATGCCGGGGCCCGCGATGTCAGCAAGTATCACTCGCTCACCGGGCGCAATGTGCCTGCTAGGCGCCCCTTTACGGCCTCCAGCGGCCTGCCCTCCGGCTCCTCGAGCGCCCGTCGGATTTTCAAACGTGATTTCCCTGCTATCCAAGGCGGGGTCAGTGGTGAACATGTCACGCGATAGCGTCATCGCTACCCTCCAAGTTTCTCAAGCGAGCGTTCGCAGTGTATCCCGGCGAAGATCGTCACCTTGAATGAGTTTTTTATTGTAGTCGAGCTGTGCAGGATCGAACGGGCCGGCCTCCCGGCGCTGACCGTCAGCGGTTCGGACTGCGGACCCTGAAAAAGAAAAAGACAGCCGAATCGGCTGCCTTTTCTTGATTGGTGGAGCTAAGCGGGATCGAACCGCTGACCTCAACACTGCCAGTGTTGCGCTCTCCCAGCTGAGCTATAGCCCCAATACCTCACTGTGACCTGGTCTCAATGCAACCGGGTACAACTTTGGAGTAACTTTCCCCCCTAAGCCATTGATCCAGCAACAAATAGATCGAACGTCACCTAGGACAGGGAGCCGCATTCTAGTAACCCGCGCCGCGGGTGTCAACCGAATTACGCCCTTATGCTAAGCTGAAGGCGTCCCACTGACAACGGAAAGTACACCATGCTTGGCAAAGTCATTCTCTGGATATCCACCGTCCTCTTCGGCGCCTACGGTATCGCCTGCTTCCTCTCACCCGAACTGCCCGCCGGCTACGCCGGGCTGGCCATCACCAACGGCGACGCGTTCGCCGAGATGGGCGCCATGTACGGGGGGCTGCAAACCGGATTTGCCGTCATCTGCCTGATCGGGGCGCTGCGCGAGTGGATGTTCAAACCCGCCCTGCTGATGATTGTCGTGATGGTGGGCGGCCTGGCGCTCACCCGCGGCTTCTGGATGCTGACCGGCAGTGAACCGGTCGGCGGCTATACCCAGGGTGCGGTGATTTTCGAGAGCCTGACGGCAATTCTGGCGCTGATCGCCCTGCGTCAGTCCTGAGCGGCTTGGGGCTTCTCACCCAGAATATTCGAAGCGCAGATAAAGAGGCCCTCCGCACTGGCGGTCACCTTCCCGTCCACCCGCATTTCGCCCTGACAGAGCTGCTTCCGACCGTCCCGGCGAACGTTCTCCGCAAACAGCTCGATGGGCGTGTCCAGCGGCGTCTTGGCGTGGTAGCGGATTTTCAGCGTGCCGGTGAACCCCGCTTCGCCGGAAATGACATTGGCCATGGCCAGGACCTCATCGAACACCGCCGCGATCACGCCGCCGTGCACGCTGTTGGGCGGCCCCGCGTAGGACGGCCCGAAGATGGCCTCGCCCCGAATGTTCTTGCCGTCGCGCCACAGCTTGATCGGCGGCGCCAGCGGATTGCGCCGGCCGCTGATCGGGCTGTAGGGCATGACCGAGGTGATGTCCTCGTCGGCCCAGGGAATACCCGCGTAATCCTCGCCAATCGAGACTGTCGACCAGCCACTGGACGTTTCCAGGTAAGGGGCCAGCGCGTCACGCGCCGCCTGGATGGAAGCGGTGGCGGCGGCCAGCACATCGTCCGGTGCGCGGGTGCAGCGGATGTGGTGGACCAGGTGACGCATGTCGTCGTTGATCGCATCGAGCAACGACACCTCTTCCTCGGCGGCCGGTTGCGAAGGTGTATCTGCAGACATCGAAATTCTCTCAAAAAGCAGGCAAAAAATAGTGTGACCGATCGCCCCTGGCGGCACAACAGGCCCGGTGCGGGCAATTATACTGCGCCGGCTCACGTGGCCGGGCCCATCGGGCCGCACCCCTGGTCACGGCGGCACGCAATGGGTGTATGATACCGCCCTCAACCGGGGAGGCTCACCGTGGATATCGCGTCAAACACCGTCGTTCTGTTTCACTACACACTGCGCAACGAAGAAAACGAGGAACTGGAAACCTCGCGCGGCGGCGAGCCCACCGCGTACCTGCACGGCGCGGGCAATATGATCACGGGGCTCGAGTCGGCCATGACCGGCCGCGCCGCGGGCGATGTCTTCACCGTGGAAGTGGCGCCGCAGGACGGCTACGGGGAACGCAACCCAGACAACCAGCAGCGCGTGCCGGTGAAACACCTGGTGTACAAGGGCAAGTTAAAAGCCGGCGACGTTGTGCAGCTGAACACGCAGCAGGGGCGTCGCGCAGTCACCGTGATCAAGCCGGGACGTCACGCGGCGCAGATCGACACCAACCATCCGCTGGCGGGACAGACGCTGAGCTTTGACGTCGAGGTCATCGATGTGCGCGCGGCCACCGACGAGGAAGTTGCACACGGTCACGCGCACGGACCAGGCGGCCACCACCACGACTAGTGCTGCGCGGCGCTACAACCCGTAGGTCTGGCGCAGGTAGTCCATGATGTCCGCCGACTCGAACAGGCCGCGCCCGGTGTTCGGATCCAGCAGGTAGGGAATAGACACCCTGCCCTCTTCCTCCTGCAGCGCCCGGCGATTGTGCAGATCGCTCTCGGGCGTGATCGACAGCCGCTCGCGCACCGGCGGTAAGATCCACTCGCCCAGTTGCGTCCGGCCGCAATTGCGCAGGATATAGGGCATCTCCATCTCGCACAGCAGCTCCCGCACCGGCCGCGCGTAGGGGCTGGTTTCAAAACTGTACAGTTCGAGTTTCTGTTCGGGCAGCAGCCCGGGTCGGGCCTGCATACCGCGACTGACGCGCGGCGCACTGGCCAGCATCGAGCCGAAGGTTTGCAGGCCGCCCAGTTTCCAGCGCTTGGGCACGTTGCGCTGGCCGTAGGTGGCGAAGAGGTAAGCGATGATATCCAGCGACTCGTACATCGACGTCCCCGTATTGGGGTCGACCAGGTAGGGAAACTGCGCCTTGCCACCGGCCTCGACTACCTGCGGGCGGAAACGCTCGCCGTTCTTCGGGCAGGGATAAATTTCGGCGTCGAGATTCAGCTCGGTCAGCACCTCGCGCACCAGCCGGCAATAGGGGCAGTTTTCGATATCGTAGAGCCGCAGCAGTTGCTCCGGCTTGACCCGCGCCGGCGTGCTTTGTATCCCGTTGCTGGCCCGCATCAGCGTAGCCAGCAGTGACGTTGCGATGTTCCCGGCCATGGCCTAGTCCTCGCTGTAGGTCTGGAATTCCTTTTCGAGTCGTTTTGCGGCTTTCTTCGACACGCCGCCGAGCACCTCGATCGCCTCACGCAGGCGCGCCCGGCTCATGTCCGGGCCCAGGATGGCCATGGCGTCCACGACCGAAAACGACGCGCTGGAGCCGGAGACCGCGATAAACAGCGGCGCCAGCAGTTCCTTGATCTTCACGCCCATGGCATCGGCGAGCTGCTTCAGTGTGGCCCAGACCGCGTCGCGCTGCCAGTCTTGCAGGGCCTCCAGCCGCCACAGCGCAAACTGCAGATAGCGCAGCGTGGACTCGGTATCGGACTTCAGCGCCTCGAACTCATCGGCGACCAGCGGCAGCCGGCCCGAGACCAAAAAGCCGGCCAGCGGCGCAAGATCGCTGAGGGTTTCCATCCGCTGCTGTACGTGCGGCAGCACCTTGCGCAGGTTGTCTTCGTTGTACGCCCACTCCACCAGGCGGCGCACCAGCGCATCCTCGTCGAGGTCCTCGCGAATCCACAGTCCGTTCAGCCAGCGCAATTTCTCGACATCAAAAATCGGGCCGCCCAACGACACGCGCTGCACATCAAAGGCCGCGAGCATGTCCTGCAGCGAAAACTTCTCGCGCTCGTCGGGCATCGACCAGCCCATGCGACCCAGGTAGTTGAGCAATGCCTCGGGGAGAAATCCCATGCGCTGGTAGTAAAGAATACTGGTCGGGTTCTTGCGCTTGCTGAGCTTGGACTTGTCGGGGTTGCGCAACAGCGGCAGGTGACACAGCTGCGGCATGTCCCAACCGAAGTACTCGTAGAGCAGCTTGTGCTTGGGCGCGGAATTGATCCCCTCCTCGCCGCGCAACACGTGGGTAATGCCCATCAGGTGATCATCCACCACGTTGGCCAGGTGATAGGTGGGCATACCATCGGACTTGAGCAGGATCTGCGCGTCCACCATCGACCAGTCCAGCTCTATCGTGCCGCGCAACATATCCTCGACCGCGCAGGCGCCCTCTTCTTCCGGCACGATCATCCGGATAACGCTCGGCTCGCCCGCCGCCTCGCGCCGCGCAATCTCCTCTGGATCGAGTTTCAGGTCGCTGTGCTTGAGCGCGGTGCTGTTGCCCGCTTCCCGGCGCGCCTCGCGCAGCGCGTCCAGCTCCTGCGGTGTGCGGTAGCACACGAAAGCGTGCCCGGCGTCCACGAGCTGGCGGGCGTAGTCGCCGTACAGCGCCATACGCTCGCTCTGCCGGTAGGGGCCATAATCGCCGCCGACGTCCGGCCCCTCGTCCCACTCCAGCCCGAGCCAGCGCAGTGAATCGAGAATCGCCTGTTCGGAAGCGGCAGTGCTGCGCGCCTTGTCGGTGTCCTCGATGCGCAGGATGAACTGGCCGCCCTGTGAGCGCGCAAAACACAGGTTGAACAGGGCGATA